>CAMLEF010000195.1 GCA_946478675.1 uncultured Flavobacteriales bacterium
AAGATGGAAACGAGAGTACTGTTTGAACGTGGTGCATTTTACCATATCTATAATCATGGTAACGGCGATGAAAACATCTTCAGGCGGCCGGAAAACTATTTTTACTTCCTGAAAAAACAACACCAGTATATGGATGATTTCTGGGAGCTGTTTTGCTGGTGCCTCATGCCAAATCACTTTCATCTCCTGATACGGGTGAAAGATAGTATTGCAGATTGCACAACGGACCAACAAGCCAACAAAATGATCTGCTCAGCCTTCAGCCATTTTACAAATGGTTATGCAAAAGCCATCAACAAGGCCTTCAACAGGCGGGGAAGCTTATTCGTCAAAACCTTTAAAAGAAAACACATTCGCGACGAACGATACCTGAAAGAATTGGTCAGGTATATTCATCTGAACCCGGTAAACGACCGGTTTGCAGCAGCGCCTGAAAAGTGGCCGCACTCTTCGTATGGTTATATACTCCGAAATCCGTCTGCGTTTCCCGCTACAGAAGTTTATTCACTCTTTAACGACGAGGAAGGTTTCCTGAAAGCGCATGGACAAAATCAGGTTGCTGCGTAGAAATTAAAAAGCAGACCTCGAAGGTTTTTGGAAACCTTCGAGGTCTGCTTTTTAATTTCTTCAAACCTACTTCTTCGCAATCGAAACCACCTGGTTATCGAAGCACAAAAAATAAGTCCCCTTCTCAAAATCCGAAAGATCGATGCTCGCCCCGAACCCTTTCAGCACCACGTTCCCATACGCATCGTACATCTCATACAACGACTCCCCGCTCAGCGTCACATGCTTCGAGTCTTTCGTTTGCGTAAATGTCAGCGCCGGTTTGTCGGCAGGCGTAAACGTAATCTCCGGCGTGTATTTCACTTCTTTGCCGAAGCCGACCTGTTTCACGCGGAAACGGTTCTCTCCGGAATGCGGCGTCACCTGGAAAGAATAATTATTCGCACCCGGCGTGCCGATGCCTTGCACTTCGCCGACATACACCCATTTGCTCCAGCGGTATTGCTCGACGACAAACGGAAGTGAGCCCGCTTCATTGGCGGTGGTCCACGAAAGCAGTCCGGAGGGAGAAATAGTAATCGATTTCGTTTCGAAGCTCGGGCGCGGCTTCAGCGCTTCGGGATTCAGCACTTTCGGCTCGCAGCCGTCTTTATGATAGATCTGGATCTCCACTTTGTCGCCCGCCTGCAGGTTGTAAGGACGCAGGTCGATCTCGAAAGCGGAAGAATTCACTTCGTCCGTCGTACGCGTGCCGTTCACATACACCTCGTACGCGCAAAAACCAACTCCACTGGTGCTGAAAGAATTCTGTACGTAAACGTTCTTGTTCTGGTACTTTCCTTCGAGTATCAGCGCCGTGTTGGCCGATACCGCAAGCGTGGTAAATAAAGCGAAAAATGTGAGTACCTGTTTCATTCTGTTGAGGGATGACAGAATTTGACCTTTTTATTCCCTGCGAAATTATAAATAAAAACACCCCCGTGTCAAGGAAAAAGGCAATTATTTCACGACTCGTCGAAGAAAAATCAAGATTCGTCGATAAAATAAACAATCCATTGAAGATCAGTGAATTCTCAGGTTTTTGAGAATAAAGGAGAGCGCCGCAAAGATGATGATCACCGAGATCAGCACCTTCCACACGCCCGAATATTGTTTCTTGTCCTCCGCGCGGTCCTTCCGGTACGACCACACCAACGCGATCGCAAACGCCGCCACGAAGAAAATAATGAAGTTGATCTGTCCCTGTGAAAAATGCACGCCCAAAGGTAGGAATTGCTTCGAACGATTTCACACGCGTCCATAGTTCAAATGCCTGCTTTGGCGGGCTGCTCCGCACCGGGCTATCCGTTCCAAGTCCTCGCCCTCCCAAAAACTTTCGGGAGGAACTGCGGGCTTTCCACTGCTATCCCTGCCCGGAAAAAAAAGGGCATTCGTGAATTCGGTCATTCGGTTTAAAATACCCGATCACGAATGAACGAATTACCGAATTGTCCGACTTCCCGAATTACCGAATTACCGAATGAACGAATTACCGAATGCCCGATTTTCCGAATGAACGAATGTTTAAATTTGAAAGCAATGAAACGCCCGCTGCTGCTGCTTTCCTTCCTGCTCTTCCTCTCCTGGAATCCGCTCCTCGCCGGCAGGCTGGAAAAAGGGTACGAAGCCTTGCGCGTCTACAACTACTTTCGCGCACGCGAGCTCTTCCTGGAAACGACAAAGCAGCATCCCGTCGGCGCTGGCTACGGCTTAGCCATCATCTACTCCCGCACCGATAATCCTTTTCACAGCGTTTCACTCGCGCACGCCTCCATCCTCATCGCCGACTGGCATCTCGCAACGACTTCCGCCAAAGAAAAAGCTCGGCTGAAAAAACTCGGCGTCACCGACAGCCTCGTCGTGTTGCTCAAACTGCGCATCGACACGCTCGGTTTTCTCGAGACGGAAAAACAAAATTCCGTCACTGCATGGAACGCGTACCTCGATGAATATTGCGGCTCTTCACTCACCGCTTCAGCAACACAACGGCGCAACAAATTGGCGTTCGAAGAAGCACAGCTCGCCAACACCTGGCAGGCATTCAAAAATTTCACGCAATTGTATCCGGACGCGGAACAATTTTCCATCGCGCAGGCAGCCTACGAACGTTTGCTCTACGAAAACAGCACCGCCGACAACACCATTGCCTCCTTCGAAAAATTTCTCGCGCAGTTTCCGCAAAGCCCGTTCGCCCCGCAAGCCGAAGATGCGCTCTTTCGCTTGTCGACGCCCGGCCACAGCATTGCGGAATACCACAGCTTCATCCTGAAATATCCGGATAACCGCAATGTGCCGGAAGCCTGGAACCGCCTCTACGCGCTCTATACCGCCGACGGCAAATCCACGACCATCGCGCAGTTCTGGATCGACTATCCTTCGTTCCCGTTCAAAGAAACCATCAGCGAAGACCTGCGCCTGTCGATGACCGATTTTTATGCCGTTCGCAAGAATGAAAAATGGGGATTTGCCGACAGCACCGGCATCGTTCGCATTCCGTTCCTGTACGAATGGGTCGACCAGTTTTCCGAAGGCGTGGCGGCTGCCGGACTGAACGGCAAAAGCGGCTACATCGGCAAAAACGGCAAAACGCAGATCGCATTCGAATACGACGAAGCCGAAGCGTTCCGCAAAGGAATGGCCGTCGTTCAGCAGAAAGAAAAAATCGGGCTCGTCGACAAAACCGGTCATCTGATTGTGCCGATTGTATACGACGAGATCAGCGATTTTTCCGAAGCGCGCGCGGTGGTGGTGCGCGATGGCAAATACGGCTACATCGATCTTTCCGGTAGCGAAGTCGTGCCCTGCCGCTACGAAAAAGCCGGCGACTTCTCCGGTGGTTTTGCGTACGTCGTCGACAGCTCGAAATACGGCTACATCGATCGTTCCGGCAAAGAAATTATTCCGCCGCAGTTCGATTGGGTCGAAGCGTTTTCCTACAGCTCCGCGCGCGTGGAGAAAAACGGAAAATTCGGATTGCTGTCGACCAGCGGAAAACTGTTGCTGCCTTGTGAATATTCGTTTTTCGCACCGTTCAGCGAAGGCCTCGCGCTCGTCGTGAAAGACGACAAATGCGGTTACGTGCGCCGCGACGGCAGCATCGCCATTCCGCTGCAATACGATTACGACAAAACGAAGCTCGGCGAAAGCCCCTTCACCGGCGGCCGCGCCAAAGTCCTGCTCGACGACAAATGCGGCCTCATCGACACGAACGGAAAAGTCGTGGTGCCGCGTGAGTTCGACGACATCCAGGTATTCTCCAACGGCCTCGCCGCCGTGCGCAAAAAAGACAAGTGGGGCTACATCGATGCGAAAGTCAAGCTCATCATTCCGTACAAATACGATTACGCCTGGAGCTTCAGCGAAGGAGTCGCGCGCGTAAAAACAGAAGACGGCATCGGCTACATTGACACGAAAGGAAAAGAAGTTCTCCCCCCGCAATTCAACGACGCCGGCGATTGCAGCAACGGCTACATGCGCGTCAACGACGGCAACGGCTGGGGCCTGGTCGATGCCAAAGGAAACTGGATCCTCCCCTGCCGCTACGACAAGATCGAATTCCTCAACACCCGCGAGTTACGTTTGGAGAAAGACGGAAAGTTCGGCTACTACCATCTCATCCGCTGCGAGTTCATCTGGAAAGAAGAAGGACTTGAGTAGGGTGCGAATTCCGAATAGGTACGAACATCCGAATACAAAATCCCATCATTACCCATTCGCATATTCGCAAGGATTAGTAATTCGCACCCGCTACCCATTCGTATATTCGTAACGATTAGTAATTCGCCCCCCACATCCCGTTTACTTCTTCCTCACCATTTTCCTGCGAACTTTTTAAACGCCGATCAGCAGCAGGTACGAATATCCGAATACAAAATCCCATCATTACCCATTCGTATATTCGTAACGATTAGTAATTCGCACCCGCTACCCATTTACTTCTTCATCACCATCCTTTTGATAACCTTAGCAACACCGATCAGCGGCAGCATCCAGATCAGCAGCGTCAGCACGAACGTCAGTTTCACGTAATAAGAACCATCGAATAGATCCGCCTGTTTTTCGATGAGCCAATCCGTCGGCCAGTGCTCCCCGATCTCCGACCACAACGTTAATCCCAGCGCCACGAGAAAAGCCACGATCGTAAAAGGATCCGCGTTTTTGTAAGGATTATCCCGCTGCTGCGAAGGAATATTCGTCGGCTGGTTGTATGGGTTTTCCATCGGAGTTACGAATTACGAATCTTTACGAATATACAAATGCGTTAACGGAACACTCCTGTGCCCTGATTCGGATCTTCGTAAAGATTCGTAATTCGTAACCCCCGCTTATTTCACGCGGACTTTCTGACCGATGCGGAGCGTGCTGGTCGACTTGATGCCGTTCAGCTTGCAGATCTTATCGACGGTGGTGCCGTATTTCACAGCAAGCGCCGAAAGCGTTTCTCCCTTTTTGATCGTGTGGTAAACCGCGGTTCCAGCAGGCTTCGTAGTCGTTGTCTGCGTGGTGGGTTTTCCGGGAGCGGTTTTGGCAGTAGTAGTCGTTGCCGGCTTCTTGGCAGGCGGAGGATTTTTCGCAGATGGAGCAGATTTCGCAGGAGCGGCATTCGCTTCTGTCTGCGAAGGAGGAGCTTGAGCAGGAACACTGGCTGTATTGGCAGCACTGGTTCCGGGTGTTGACGGTTCAGGCACCTGCGCCATGATGCGACGGGCTTCCGGCGTTGCGTAATGCGCGCCACCCGGCGTATAGTACGTATACCAGGTCTTCTTTTTCTTCTTCGAGTAATGACGGACTTTATACGATTCCGCGAGATACTTGAAATTCGATTTCGTCAGGTAGATCGTGTCGGCGCGTACGCACTGGTGCTTGAAGTCAATCACGTAATTCGGATCGATCGGCTGGCCGCGGAAACGCACTTCGAAATGCAGGTGGCTGCCGAACGAGTGGCCGGTGTTGCCGCCGAGACCGAGGATCGTTCCTGCGTTCACGTCTTCGTTCGGATGAACGAGCAGCTTCGACAGGTGCGCATAATAGGTTTCGAGCCCGTTGCTGTGACGAACCACGACAACGTAACCGTACGTTTTGCTGCGCTGCGCGATACGGACTTTGCCATCGAAAGCGCAACGAACGGAATCGCCGGTTTCGAGATTGATGTCTTCGCCGAAATGATAACGGTATTTACGGAAGCCGAAACCGGAAGTCGTCGGGCCGTTGAAGGGATGTACGTATTTCGAATGCGCCGGATCATTGAGCACGATCATCATCGTGTCGTCGAAAGTAAGCGCGTCGAATTTTTCGGAATGAACGATCGTGGTGTCGAACTCGTCGTATAATTCGCTGGCGGGAATTTCTTCTTCATTCACCGTTTCCAGCGGCGCGCGCACGAGCGGAGGATTGCCCGTCGGCGGTTCGGTATGATCTTCGGTCGTATCTGTAATTATAGTTACGGGGCCGGAAGTATCGATCGGAAGTTTATCAGTGAGAGGCGCAGGCTCGGTCGTATCTGAAACGGCTTTTAAACCATCAGATGAGACCGGCGAAGCACCGGCAGTAGCAGCAATGCTACCCCAGAAGCCTGCAACGGCAACGAACAGAACGGCTATGTACCTGAGTTTCTTCAATCCGTTTTCGACTACAACTGTCCATGACGCTTTTTAAAGTCGCGCTAAAGTAAGGATTATAACGAGCTATGCAAATTTTTTCCTTCCACACGGCCGTATGGAAAAGTAAGGTGTGTGCCGGTTATACGCGAGAAAGCCGCTAAGGTTGCGGGTTGTAAAGCCTCAGCAGTAGCAAACGGATGAGCCTGTTAAAAAAGCTAAACGAAAAAACCGCGCAGCCACAGCCTCTGCTGCAACTGCGCGGTCATTACGCAAAGAAAGATTTTTACTGGAGCACCAGCTTTTCAGTGACGACACCTGCGCCCTGCACCTGCAGCGTATACACGCCTTTCGCGATATTTTGCAGATCGAGTGAATACGCATTGGCGCCAGCGGCAGCAGCATTCTGCTGCTCATATACGACACGTCCCGAAACATCGATGAGGCGGATCGTGATCGATTCGTTTTGCTTCACCTGGTAGTACAGCGTGAACACACCGTCGGTCGGGTTCGGCCAGAGACCGAGCTGCACCGTATTCGGATTCTGTTCCGCGATGCCGATCGTCGTCGTGTTGCACGGGAGCACCGGGCCGTTAATCTTCGTCATGTTGTTGAAGTCGATGTAGCAAACGTAGTTCACGCTATCGATAAACGGGTTGCGGTTGCCCTGCAGCGAATCGAGGAAGTCGTTCTTCGCGATCTCGCGCGCATCCGGCGGATCCATGTAGTGCCATGCTTTGAGTAAGTTCTGATCTTCTCCGTAAGTAATGCTCGTGCTGATCGGGTTCGGCAGTCCCCAGTTCTGTGCGGAAGTATTGTAGCACATCGCCATGTAGAACATCGCGCGCGCCGCATCACCTTTCTGCTCGTCACGCGGCTCAAACACGGTGTGACCGTTCGCATCGAGACCGTATTTGCAGCCCATGAACGTATACGAAGGCGTTACCACTTCGCCGAGCGGGTAGTTGCTGCGCACCGCGTTCGCGTCGTTCTGGTTGACCGGGAACAGGTTGAAATAATCGCTGTATTCCGGGCCGGTCGTGCTCGGGTACGTCGGCATCCAGCTGTGGCAGTAAGTGTGCTCGCGGCTGTACGTTCCCCACTGGAACGGTTCGGTGTACACGTAATTCTCGCCGGAATAAACACAGGTGATCGCTTTGTCGCCACCCGTCGTATCGCGCGCCCAGAAGAGCGACACCATGCGCGGTCCGTAGTTGCTGTAGTAATTATCCGTGTGCGGGTTCGTCAGCGTCGTCAGATCGTCCACGAACGTCGGTGCCGCGGTGTTGATCGTATTGTAATAGTTCGCCGGCTGCATCGAACCGGAAGACATCACGCTGCCGGACAACGGTGCGGAAGTGTAATAGTTCGTATACGGAGCCGGACCGTTGAATGCGAATACCGCGAAGAAATAATCCTGGTTCGCGCCGATGTAATTCGCCCAAACCGAAAGACCGGTTCCGACGTACGCCACTTTCGAGCTGCCCACCTGGTCGCCTACGGTGTAAGAAGAACCATCGGCAGGAACATCCGTTACCGCTGCATCGTCGCGACGAAGAACGATATAACCGTCCGGCGTCGTGCTCGCTGCATTCCAGTTCAGTTTAATGCGATACGATTTTACACTGGAGAACGAAAGGTTCGTCGGGGCAGAAGTCGGTTCGGTTGCGTAGCCGCCGCCTGCGCCGTAAAGATTGATCACATAAGAGCTTTCGTCGGCGTCATCGTTGGCGATGGTGAGCGTGGCGACGCGTGTGCCGGCTGCCGACGGCGTGAAGTTAACAACGAGGTTGCCCGTGCTTTGTGCAGCGACCGTCGCCGGGAAGGAAGCGACGGAAAAATCAGCAGCGTTTGCGCCTGAAATGGTCGCGTTGGAAATGTTCAGCGTATTCGACGTGCCGGTATTTTCAACCGTGAACGTGATCGGCGTCGTCGCGCTTACCGGTGAAGAGAACCAGGCAGAGCCGCCGGTGAGCACCGTGGTCGTGTTGAGCTTCACGTTGATCTCCTGCTGCGGGCCTGCGGGCGCTGAAGACGCAATGCAACGTGGCCTTGTACTCCGACTCCGCCTATCTGGTGAGCCAGATGATCGGACGGCTCCCGGAGCGGTGGGCGAAGAACGGATGGAAGAACTGCAACAAGCAGCCGGTTCAGAATCGCGATCTATGGGAGAAGCTGGTCGCCGCGTGCGCCCGCCATCAGGTTCGGTTCTTGCGCCTGGCCGGCCACGCCGGCGACCTCGAGAACGAACGGTGCGACCAGCTCGCCGCTGACGCCGCGAAGCAACGCGATCTAGCCGTTGATTGGGAGTACGGGCAGTAGAGTGGTTCTTCGTCTACGGTGATCCACTCGGGGGGACGACATTGGACTGCTGCAGCAGAGCGCTCAGCGCCGCCTGGAGTCGCTTGGCGTCTTCGGTTAGGAGGTAAGAG
>CAMLEF010000196.1 GCA_946478675.1 uncultured Flavobacteriales bacterium
CCAATCCGGGCTATTCAGAAACGCCCGCAATTACAATCCTGTTTTTAATTGTTGATGTTTAATGTTTGATTCTAATTCCACCAACTTCTAACCACCCAACCAACCCAACCAACCCAACCAACCACATCAACAATCAAACATCAACAATCAAACATCAACCTTAAACCTAAAACCCGAAACCTTCAACAATCCCTATCTTTGCCCCCCAATCTCTCTCCAATGAAAATCGGTATTCTCAAAGAAGGCAAAAAGCCCCGCGACAAACGTGTTCCGTTCACTCCCGCGCAATGTGTCATCCTCCAGCGCGAATTCGGCATCGACGTCGTGGTGCAGCCCTGCGATTACCGTTCCTTCTCCGATGATGAATACCGTGCCGCCGGCGTGAAGCTCCAGGACGATCTTTCCGGCTGCGACGTGCTCATGGGCATCAAGGAAGTTCCCATTCCCGATCTCATCGCCGGCAAAAAATATTTCTTCTTCTCGCATACCATCAAGAAGCAGCCGCACAACAAGCCGCTCATGCACGAGCTCATCGCGAAGAAGATCCAGCTCATCGATTACGAATGCCTCACCGATCCGCACTTTAACCGCATCATCGGCTTCGGGCATTTCGCAGGCATCGTCGGCGCCTACAACGGCATCCGCGGCTACGGGCTGCGCTTCGGGCTTTTCGATCTCAAGCCGGCCTGGCAATGCCACGACATGCTCGAGCTCAAAGAGGAGCTGCGCAAAGTCCGCCTCACGAACCTCAAGATGATCATCACCGGCAACGGCCGTGTAGCGAACGGCGCCATCGAATTGCTCGGCATGCTGCACACTCGCCGCGTTACGCCGTACGAGTTCACGCATTATTCCTTCCGTGAAGCCGTTTACACGCAGCTGCATTCATACGACTACAACGAACCGAAAGACGGCTCCGTCTGGGACCGCGACCGTTTCTATTCGCACCCGGAAAATTTCCGCAGCACCTTCGCTAAGTTCACGCCGCATTGCGACATGCTCATTCATTGCTCGTTCTGGGACCCGCGCGCGCCGAAGCTCTTCGAGAAAAGCGACATGCGTTCCCCTGAATTCCGCATCAGCGTCATCGCCGACGTCACCTGCGACATCGACGGCAGCATTCCCTCCACGATGAAACCGTCGTCCATCGCCGAACCGTTCTACGGCTACGACCCGATCACGGAGCAGGACATCGACAACGCCTTCGGCAACGACGTCATCACCGTCATGGCCGTCGACAACCTCCCCTGCGAATTACCGCGTGACGCTTCCGAAAACTTCGGCAAAGAGCTCATCGAGAAAGTCATCCCCGCACTCCTCGGCAACGACCCCGACGGTCTCATCGATCGCGGCAGCATCTGCAAAAACGGAACGCTCATGCCGCGCTTCGAATACCTTTCCGATTACGCGTATTAATTTGCTAATGGGTCAATTTGCTAATGTGCTAATGCGCGCACATCAGCCCACAATAAAACCACACAGGCACATAGGTCCCCATAGTTTTTTCTACGTGTCCTATGTGCCTGTGTGATTTTTCCATTAGCACATTAGCATATTAGCACATTAGCAAATTATTTCAGGTAAGTGAAGTAATTCCCCTTCGTCACACCTTTCACTTTAAAATTATTCAGCCAGCTCTGTTCTTTCACCAGCAGCTTTTTCGGGTATTCGGCGTACGTTTTTTCATTGTAAGCGAGGTAATCCGTGCCGGTCTTTTTCTCGACGATCGCTGAAATGGTTTTCAGGTTGGCGATCGTTTCCGTGAAGCTCGCGTCGAGCAGCGTGTAGGTGACGCGCAGGTTCGTGTTGTCCATGAAACCCTGGTACATCTCCGGGTGCTGTAGCTTGGCCGCATGCAGGTACCACGCCATGAAAAGATTGAATTCGTAATACGCGAAGTACGTGCCGCTCGCCTGTGAAATGAAACCCGCCGCTTTCGCCGTATCGCCTTTCAGCATCGCGCTCTGTGCGCCGAGCACGCAGGCCCGCACGCCGTTGTTGTAAGCGGAAAATTCATCGAGCAATCCGTAGATACCCGAAACGTTCGCATCCACGATGCTGCTGTCGGAAACGTAAGTGTTGTACCGGAAAATTTTCGAGCGCATCTCCGGCGTCGCAAACAAACTGATCTCCGACGAAGGGAAAACGGCCGTACGTTCAGCGTTCAACTCCAGTCCCGGCTCTACGATGTAACCGCACGTTCCCGTAGCGCAGAGCGAGCTGTTGTAATGATGCACGCTTTCATGCACTACCGTTTCATAATTGCTGAACAGCGCATTCGACGTCGTGTCGAAATTCCACGGCACGTTCTGCTGGTTGACGGAAGTCGTATAGCAATCGGGGCCGCAATAGGTTTTCTGCAGGATAGCCTGGTATAGCGTTCCGTAAGTGCCGGCGAGATTCGTGTAATACGTTTTCGCGTAAGCGGCCCGCTGCGCATTCTGCTGCGCCACGCTGAGCGGTTTCGTTTTCACTTCCACGATTTCTTTACCGGTTTTCGGATCCATCAATTTTCCGGTCAGCGGATTTTTCGTCCACGTCTCGCGGTACACCGGGTCGTCCGATGAAACCATGACGGAATTCTTTTTCGTTTTCAAACGCGAGCGGTAAAGACCTTTTGAATTCATGAAATAAGTTTTACCGCTGACGGTAGCGAAGTCGCGTTTCTTGCGCGAAGACTTGAACGTGATCTTGCCGTGGCTCACGGAGAAAACGCCGTAGTCGTGGTAAGCGCGCTTCATATTAAAGTTGTTGTATTCGTACCGGTTCCCGCTTTTCAGCAACAGCACGTTCACGGACGAGCGGCCCATCTCATGAATAAAAACGTTGGTAACCGAATCGGCGCCTTCGCCTGCGTCAGCGCGAAGAACGGTGGCCGGTAAAGCCAGCAGCAGCGAGAGGAGAAGAAGAAGTCTCATGTGCAATAGTTTTGATGGTGACGTAGGAATGTCGCATGCAGTTTTATCTTTCTCCTTTATACCAAAACGGGTGCCACCGCCCGGATATTGTTGCGCAGGAGATTAGATGATTCTTAAAAAAGCAAAACGCTGGAATACGCGTTGCGCAAGCCGTCGAAAGAGAGTGGAAAAAGATGTCGCCGGAAATGAAAACGGTCGGCAGCGCTTTTTTAATAGGAGAAATAGCGCTCCGTTAAAATCTGTAAATATGCCTGCCCGCGACGGATCGCCGGCTGTTTATCCGCGGGAGTACGGAATTGCTCAAACTGTGTAGCGCCATCCTTAACTGCCCAGGTAACATGTCCTTCCGGCGTCACCAGGCCGAAGCCTTCGTCGAAAGCGTACCACGCAAAATGCGGCGTGTGCGGGTTGAACAGATTTTTGCTGAACGAGAACGCCGACGCATCCATGTTCAGCTGGTGGAGCAGGGTAGCGGCAAGGTCCGTTTGCGACGAGATGCTGTTGTATTTCATTCCGCGGTATTCCGATTTGATCACTTCGCCGTAAAACAGCATCGGGATGTGACGGTACTCCGGCTGGTTGAACGCCCAGTTCTTCGGCGAATTATGGCTGTGGTCGGAAACGAAAATGAAAAGCGTGTTTTTGAACCACGGCGTTTTTTTTGCGCCTTCGATGAAATCGTGAATGCAGCCGTCGGCGTACAGCACCGAATTGATGTACGGCTTTTCCTTGTCGCCCCAATGCAGTTTTTCTTCCATCGGGAAATCGAAAGGCCCGTGCGTGCTCAGCGTGAACATCGCCCCGAAAAACGGCTGCGGGTCTTTCGAAAATTCTTCCAGCTCGCGCGCGAACAGGTATTGATCGGCCACGCCCAAACGGCATTGCGGCAACGAAGCATCAAAATCTTTTCCTTCGAGGATGCGGTCGAAGCCGTTGTAATACATGTACGCTTTGATGTTGCCGTAGCTGAGCTGTCCGCCGAAAGCAAACGATGTTTTATATCCTGCGTTCTTGAAGCTGCTGTTGATGCACGGCAGATGCACATAACGCGTCGGCTGCGTGATGATCGATGTTTTCGGTTGCGCGGGAAACCCGGAAAACACTGCCGCCATGCCCTGGTCGGAAAGACTGCCGCTCGCGTAACAATTCGTGAACAGCACGCCGTCCTTAATCAGCTCTTCGAAGTGCGGCGTGATGCTGTCGTAACCGCCGCAGCTTTTCACCAGGTCCGCCGACCATGACTCGAGCACCACGAGCACGACGTTCGGACGGTCGGTCGTGAGAATACGAATCGTCGTGTCTTTCTCAACGGCGTGCATGTCATCGAACAGTTGCAGCGCTTCTTTCGAAGGCATGAACGCATACGGCTTGTCGGCTTTCGCATTTTCGATGCAGCTGCTCGCAAGGTTGAACGCCGAATTCACCGCTGCAAGATTGAGCACGTTGTACTGCGAATAATACGCGTCGCTGACCTGTACGGGAATCGGTTGCCATCCGCCGCGGAAGCCGAGGAACAGCAGCGCCGGCGCGAGCAGCACAAACACGATCGTTTCGGGCAGCGGCTTGCGTGGAGGAATTTCCGCAGGAAGCGTCAGTCGTTTGTGCAAACGGAAGAACAGCCACGTGAGCACCGCCGTCGCCAGTGAGCCGAATACAAGCTGCTTCCACGAAGCCGTATGAAAAACTTCCGAAGGATTGCCGAAGAACCAAAGCGCTTTATAATTCAGCTTCGTGTGCCACTCGTCGTAGATCGGCAATTCCCCGATGCTGATCAGGCTCACGCAGATCAACAGCAGCAGCACGACAAAACGATTCAGCTTCAGTGGCCATTCGCGTTGCGTGATTCCCGATAAAGCAAGAAAGAGAAACGTCGGCACCAGCAGGTAACACGCCATCGCGGTGTCGATGTAAATGCCGTGCGCAAAAACCGAAATGATCTCGCCGAATCCTGCGCCCTTCAGTTCTTCCGCGTTCCAGCAAAGAAAAACCGCTCTCGTCACAACGAAGATCACCATCCAGAAGAGATAGTGACGGAGCAGCAGGAACGGAAGTCGTCTGGTCATTATTCAATTATTGAAGATTGCAGATTGAAGATTCGTCTGCCTGTTCGAGCGGAGTCGAGAACTTTTCGCATTGGAATGAGAACGTTCTCGACTCCGCTCGAACAAGCTTGCAAAAGCAATGCTTCCGGAATCTTCAATTTTCGAATCAACCTTTAATATCAAGGATTGCTTTATTACGGTCAGGCGCACCGAACACGGCGTTGCCTGCCACCAGCACATTCGCACCCGCATTCTCCAGTATCCGCGCATTGGAAGCATCGACGCCGCCGTCCACTTCGATCAGCGTATGCAGGTTGCGTTCGCTCGCCATCGTGCGCAGCAACTTCACTTTTTCCACCGTGCGCGGAATGAATTTCTGTCCGCCGAAACCCGGGTTCACGCTCATGAGCAGCACCATGTCGAGGTCCTGCAGGATATCGTTCAGCACCGTCACCGGCGTATGCGGGTTGAGCACAACGCCTGCTTTCATGCCGGCAGCTTTGATGTTCTGGATCGTGCGGTGAAGATGCGTGCAGGCTTCGTAATGCACCGTCAGCATGTGCACGCCGTACTTCGCGAATTCCGCAATGTACTGGTCAGGATTCATGATCATCAGGTGAACGTCGAGCGGCTTCTTCGCATCTTTCTGCAGCGCTTTCATCACGGGAAAACCAAACGAAATATTCGGCACGAAAACGCCGTCCATGATGTCGACGTGAAACCAGTCGGCAGGACTGTTATTGATAAAAGCGATATCATCCGCAAGATGACCGAAGTCGGCGGAGAGGATGGAAGGTGCTACCAGTACGGACATGGGTGGAAACGAATTACGGCTACGAATATACGAATTACGAATCGGGGGTTACGAATTACGAATGATTACGAATACCGCTAATAAAAGTATGGGGTGCGAATTACGAATGAGAGACGAATATCCGAAATGAAATACGGAGGCACGGAGCCGGCAAAAACTCCGTGTCCCCGTGTCTCCGTGGTTCGGTTTTGAAGCGTTGACTTCGTCAGATGATAATGTTGAACGTGATCAGCATCGTGATCACGAAAAGGAAAAACAGCCCGGTGAGGAAAATGACATCCGCGATCCGTTCGTAACGTTGGGCACGATCCGTTCTGCTGCGCAGCGCGAGGAAGGAGAATACGCTGCTGCACATGAAAACGATCACCGCGATCGCCGTCATTTCATCGATGAGCGTCGCTTCTTTTTTCGAAACGATTTGCCGCGACGTCAGTACGATGAAGCAAAGGCCGAGCAGCGTGGCGGAAGTGTTGAGGATGTGAGGCGATTTGTCGTTCATAAAGTGCGTTGTTAAAATCAAACTCTTATCCCGATCACACAGATATCATCGATCTGCTGCAAATCGCCTTTCCAGTTCTCCATCGTTTCCATCAGGATGCGGCGCTGCTCTTCCATCGGCTGCTCCGCGACGGATTGCAGCAAGGTCTTCAGCGATTTGTAACGGAACTTTTTTCCCAGCGGTCCGCCGAACTGGTCGGCATAACCGTCGGTGAAAATGTAAACGCAGTCACCCGCCTGCAGTTGCAGCTCGTGGTTGGTGAACGGCTTTCCAAAATCGAAGACGCCGATCGGTTGTTTGTCCGCTTTCGTTTCTTCAATCTCCGCTGCGCCTTTGCGCAAAATCCAGAGCGGGTTGTTCGCGCCGGAATACTGCAGCGTCGCTGAAGAGCGGTCCGTGTTGTAATGCAGGCTCACCAGCGCGATGTCCATGCCGTCTTTCACTTCGCCGTTGCCGCTTTCGAAAGCAGCGATCACGATCTCGCGCAATTTGTCGAGAATGTCGGATGGTTTGCGCAAACCGAATTCGCCCACCGCACGGTCGAGCCCGCCGCTGCCGACCATGCTCACCAGCGCGCCTGGAACGCCATGTCCCGTGCAATCGACCGCCGCCACCAGTACACGATCGTCTTTTTTCGTGAGCCAGTAGAAATCGCCGGAGACGATATCTTTCGGCTGGAAATACACGAAGCTGTCGTTGAGATGCGTCGTAAACAGCCCGCGCGTCGGAAGAATCGCCGATTGCAGGCGCAGCGCATAGTTGATCGAATCGAGAATTTCTTTGTTCTGGTGCTCGACCAGCTCTTTCTGCTTGTGAATTTCCAGCGTGCGCTCGACGACTTTCTGCTCGAGGTTCTGGTTGATGTGCTTCAGCTCTTCGATGAGGTTGCGGATGGAGATCTGCATTTTGCGGAAGCTCATCGCGAGAATGCCGATCTCGTCTTTGCGTTTGATCTCGATCTCGACGTCGAAATTTCCTCTCGACAGCTCGCGCGCATCTTCGGTGAGAATTTTCAGCGGCTTCGTGATCCTTCGCGAAATGAGCAGCGACCCGGCCGCGATGAACAGCAGCAGCACCGACAACGCCAGCGCGATCTGCCGGCGCAGCGTGTAGATGTGCGCAAACGCTTCCGACTCGTCCAGCTCGCTCATGATCACCCAATGCATGCCTTCGATCTTCAGCGGCTTGTACGAAGAAAGCACCGGCACGCCGCGGTAATCTTTGAAAAGACGTTCGCCGGTTTGCCCGCTCAGCGCCGCTTCCGTGCCTTCGGTCTTCACGCGCTGCAACCCGATCGACGTGTTGAAGCTGCGGATCTTGTCGATCGTATTCTGCGGAAGCCCGATCGCTTTGATCATCTTGAAATAATTCGTGCTGTCCTCGATCAGGAACCGCGACTGGTTGCGCAGCGTGTAATCCTCGCCCACGATGTACGTTTCACCGGTAGTGCCGAGGCCGACCTTCGACCATTCGCGTTTGCTCGTCATCACGTCGTTGATGCGGTCGATCGGCATCTGGAAGATGAGCACGCCGGTCTTTTCGCCGTTTTCGTAAATCGGGGCGGAGATGAAAGCGGCCGGCGCATTGTACGAAGGATGATACGCGCGGAAATCTTCGATGTCGACGAAATCGCGCTGCGTGGCGTTCGCAGATGACATGAATGCTTTCGCAAGATTCGTGTTGCGGAACGGGCCACTCCGCAGCGAAGTGCCGAAGTCGACTTCCTTGAAGCAGGTGTACACGATGTTGCCGGTTTTCGCATCGACGAGAAACACGTCGTAGTAACCGAACTTCTTCAGGTAGTTGCGGATGATCGGGTGGAAGAAACGATGCGACTGGCTGTAGCGGCTGCCGTCATGCGGATCATCGAGCTTGTATTTCGCGCCGACTTCATTCGGGTTGGAAGCGATGTACAATTCCTGCAGGATACGTCCGTTCTTCTCGTTGTTCGATTCCTGCTCCAGCGTGGCTTTTTCTTCGAGATGCTGGTTAAGCCGCGGAAGATATTCTTTCCGGAAATAATCGTCGAGCGTCGCATTCACCGGAACCATTCCTGCGTCGGTAACGCCAAGATCTTTGTCGATCGACTGGTAGCCGTCGCGGAATTCTTTCATCGCGCCGATGATGGTCGGATCTTCCGAAAGCGTGAGGATCTGGTCGCGGATCTGTCCGAAATAATCTTCGATCTGGTTCGCTTTCATCTCGCGCACCGCGGTGAGACGGTTGAACGATTCTTTCTCCAGCGAATCCTTCCCGCGGTAAAAAGCGATCACCCCGATCACCAGCATCGAAATGAAGGCGA
>CAMLEF010000197.1 GCA_946478675.1 uncultured Flavobacteriales bacterium
TCTCCTCACGCGTAAAATTTATCCCGATTCTCGCGACGCGCAAATTAGTCCCGGATTCTTGCGACGCGTAAAATTTGTCCCCGATTCTCGTGACGCGCAAAATAATTCCGGATTCTCCTCACGCGTAAAATTTATCCCGATTCTCGCGACGCGCAAATTAGTCCCGGAGGGACGTCACGCTTAGTCTTGTAGTTGGATGAAACGCAACGAGCCCCGGAGGGGCGGCACTCGTCATCATGCACCAGTGCCGCTCCTCCGGAGCTCTGATTTTTTCCCTGTTACACAAGACTAAGCGTGACGTCCCTCCGGGACTATTTTCATCTGGAAAAACGAACGCCATTCTGTTCGGAAAGCCCGGAGTACTGCTGCGTCGCTTTTTCTTTCGCTTCCCGGCCGCTATACACGTTCACAGATAAATGCGGCGTCTTTCATGCGTCGCGTTTTCCGAATGAAATTTATGGGGAAAATTTCCGGGTGATCTTCCTCATCTTTTCGATTCCGACAAACGACTGACAATTCATTCGCGGCGCAACGACTACCTTTGCGGCCATGCAACTGCAAAACGATCTCATCCTCCGCGCTGCCCGTGGCGAAAAAACAGAACGCACTCCCGTATGGCTGATGCGCCAGGCGGGCCGAGTGCTTCCCGAATACCGCGAAGTCCGCGCGAAAATGGGCGGCTTCATCGAACTCGTCAAAACACCGGAATTCGCAGCGGAAGTCACCGTGCAGCCCGTTGATATTCTCGGCGTGGATGCGGCCATCATCTTCTCCGATATTCTCGTGATCCCCGAAGCAATGGGACTTCCGTATAAAATGATCGAAGCGCGCGGCCCGTGGTTCGAGAATACCGTGAAGACCGAAGCCGACGTACAGAAGCTGCGCATCGCCGATGGCGTGGACGATCTCGCGTATGTCTGCGAAGCAATCCGCCAGACGAAAAAAGCGTTGAATGGCCGCGTGCCGCTCATCGGTTTTGCCGGCGCGCCGTGGACGATCCTCGCGTACATGGTGGAAGGCAGCGGCTCGAAGACATTTTCCAAAGCGAAAAAATTCCTCTACACGCAACCGATCCTCGCGCACGACCTGCTCGAAAAAATCATGCGCTCCACGATCAATTACCTCAAGGCGCAGATCGCTGCCGGCGCCGACATGGTGCAGCTGTTCGATTCCTGGGCCGGCATTCTTTCGCCGGAGCAGTACCGCGAATTCGCATTGAAATACATCGCGCAGATCTGCAAAGAAATTCATCCGCTTGTGCCCGTCACCGTTTTTGCAAAAGACGCGCACTTCATCCGCCGCGAGCTCGGCGCTATCGATTGCGACACGATCGGCCTCGACTGGACGATGGACATCGCGGAATCGAAACAGCTCATCGGCGCAAACAAAACGCTGCAGGGCAATGCCGATCCCTGCCTGCTGTACGCCGATTTCGAAACTATCAAAACCGAAACGGAAAAAATGCTTCGCGCATTCGGTCCGCACCGCCACATCGCCAACCTCGGCCACGGCTTGTATCCCGATCTCGAGAAAGAGAAAGTGAAATTCTTTGTCGATACGGTGAAGGGATTCAAGCATTCTTGAATTTGTTGTAATATCACGTTATGATCAAAAGAATAATGTTGGAAGATGCTGTAAAGTACCTTCCAGTCATAACTGTGTTAACTTTTGTTTTGGGATATATTGGCTTTTATACTTTCACCGCCATATACCAGCTTCCAATCAATTCTACTGATATTTCCATCATAGGCGGAATTGGTGTACTTAATCTCGTTTTCCTCGGTATTCTGTATATTTTTTCAAATCGTAAAAGGAGGCCTTTATTCATTGAAGCAACCCTCGCTTTTCTCTTAATTAATTTCCTTTTGTCAAATCCGGTTATTGCAGGGTCAACATTATTGTTACAAGGTATGGTAATGTACATGACTACCTTGGATGTTCCGATTAAAGGAAAGAAAGCTGGTTTTAAAGAGAAACGTAAAATAGTATTTCGTAGAAAATTTTGGATGCTTGTGTCCGATATGATTGTCTCCACATTGGCATTGTTATATGGTTTCGCGTTTAAGTCAAGGTTTTGGGAACTGCTTTTAATGATCTATTTTTTAATCTTGGTTTTTCACAAATTCAAACGTCATAAGTCCATACCCTCTCCTTACATATGGTCTGTTGTATTGGTGCTGCTATTTCCAGTCGTTGTTATGATCAACTTTGTTGATAATTCAAGAGCTAATTTTATTGGACTAAATAAGGAGAGGGCATTAATTGTTACAGAACAAGATTCTATCTCGACTGATATTGTGTTTTCCGACGACAATTGTTACTATGTTCAGAATGATAGCCTTGGAGTTACATCTGTGATACGCAGAGACGTAGTGAAAAAAATAGAGATTATTGATTCTAAAAAGAGAAAGCCGGTCAGTTGGGGTGAAGAGAAAATGAAAGATTTGTTTGGGAAATAATATGTTGCCAGGTGTAGACAATACGAGTTGCAATTTTTCTTAATTTTTGAGACGATCAACTTGCAGAATTCCGCAATCCGCCGAATTCCCTTACTCATTTTGCCAAAGCCCTTGACAGGGATGATGTTCTCTCTATTTTTGGCCTGAAATCAAGCACGCCAAATGAGAACACTAACCCTTTTTGCACTGCTGCTCCTGCCGGGCTTCACGGCATTCGCACAGAACACGCAAACCATCCGCGGCAAAGTCGTCGATAAAGAATCGAAGTCGCCGCTGATCGGTGTGGTCGTATCGCTCTACCGCGATTCTTCGTACGTAGCCGGCGCCGTTTCCGATCTCGATGGAAATTACCGTTTGCAGAACGTGGTCGTGGGACGTTATTCGGTGAACTTCCGTTTCATCGGTTACCAGCCCGCAAGTTTCCCGACGATCGTCAATTCCGGCAAGGAAAATATCATCGATGTCGAGCTCGATCAATCGGTGATCACGAAGCAGGAAGTGGTGATCACGGGAGCGAACAAAGAAGGAACGGTGAATGATTTCGGTGCGGGAAGCGGCCGCATGTTTTCGGTGGAAGAAACGAACCGTTACGCCGGCAGCCGCGGCGATCCTGCGCGCATGGCATCGAACTTCGCCGGTGTGCAGGGCGCGGATGATTCCCGTAACGATATCGTGGTGCGCGGCAATTCTCCTGCGGGCGTGCTCTGGCGCTACGAAGGCGTCGACATTCCGAACCCGAACCACTTCGCGATCGAAGGAACGACGGGCGGCCCGGTGAGCATTCTCAACAACAAAGTGCTCGCGAATTCCGATTTCTACACCGGCGCTTTTCCTGCGGAATACGGCAACAGCATCGCGGCGGCATTCGATCTTCGCATGCGCAGCGGCAACAACGAAAAATTTGAATTCACCGGGCAGTTCGGCGTGCTCGGAACGGAGATCACTGCCGAAGGACCGTTCAGCAAAGCACACAACGCTTCGTTCCTCGTGGCGTATCGCTACTCGACGCTGCGGCTCTTCGAAGCGGCGAACATTCCGATCGGAACGGGCGCCGTGCCGAGCTACCAGGACGGCGCGTTCAAATTGAATTTCCCGATGAAAAAAGGCGGCAACCTTTCCGTCTTCGGCATCGGCGGCGCGAGCACCATCGACATCGTCGTCAGCAAATACACGGAACCTACCGACGAGCTCTACGGCGAAGACAGCCGCGACCAGCATTTTGCAACGGGCATGGGTGTTGCCGGTATCGTGTACATGAAACCGATCAACGACAAAACTTTTTTCCGCGCGGTGATCGCAGGAAGCACGCGTTATTCCGCCGCTCATCACGAGCTCGTCTGGCGCGACACGACATTTGCAATCGATTCGATCACGCCGAAGATGGGTTACCGCAACACGGAAGACCGGCTGTCGTTCAACTTTTATTTCACGCGGAAATTCGGAGCGAAACTTTCGTTGAAAGCCGGCATGATGAATGACTATTATATCAATCATCTCATCGACAGCATCCACAGCGAGATCACGTATCAATTTTACAACCGACAGGATTACAATGGTGGTTCATTCCTCACGCAGCCTTACGCGCAATTGAAGTACAAGCCGAGCGATCAGCTCACGTTCAATGTCGGTGTGCATGCGCAGTATTTCTCGCTGAACGGAAGCACTTCCGTAGAGCCGCGCGCCGGGATGAAATGGAATTTCTCCGAACGGCAGTCGATCAACTTCGGCGCAGGATTGCACAGCCAGTTGCTGCCGGCGTACATCTATTATACGCACCTGCCGTCGAATTCGCCGCCGTATGTATTGCACAACAAGAACCTCGATTTCATGAAGAGCCTGCATCTCGTGCTCGGTCATGACATTTCGGTGAGCGAAAGCATGCGCATCAAAACGGAAGTGTATTACCAGTATCTCTACAACGTTCCCGTCGAGAAAAAAAGCTCTTCGTTCTCGGTGCTCAACCAGGGCAGCGGTTTCAGCCGGTTCTTCCCCGACACGCTCGTCAACGAAGGCACCGGCACCAACATGGGCATCGAGCTCACCATAGAGAAATTTTTCAGCAAGAAATATTTCTTCATGGTCACCGCTTCCGTTTTCGATGCGAAATACAAAGGCAGCGACGGCATCACGCGCAACACGGACTTCAATACGCACTACGCGTTCAACGTGCTCGGCGCGCGCGAATTCAAATTGAACGACAAACAAACGCTGGAGACGGGACTGAAACTGACGGCTGCCGGCAAACGTTATTACACGCCGATCGACATCACGGCATCATACGCGGCGAACGAAGAAGTGTACGTGGATTCGCTGCGGAATTCGAAGCAATTCAGTACCGCTTATTTCCGTCTCGACGCGCGTGTCGTGTGGCGTTACAACACGAAGAGCATCACGCATGAGATCGGTCTCGACCTGTTGAACGTAACGAACCGCAAAAACATTCTCGGCCTCACGTATTCACCCGACCCGATGAAGCCCGGTTCCGATCCGACGGTGGTGCAATACCAGCTCGGCTTCCTGCCGTTGTTTTATTACAAAATCGATTTCTGATGCGGAAGATACATGCGCTGCTCGTTTACTGCGGAGCGAACGA
Source organism: uncultured Flavobacteriales bacterium (assembly GCA_946478675.1). The sequence continues at coordinate 5,053 of CAMLEF010000197.1, forward strand.
AGGAACTTCACCGGTTTACCGCGAAGCTGCGGAACAGCTCGGCACATTGCTGGCGAAAGAAAATATCCGTCTCATCTACGGCGGCGGAAGCGTCGGGCTGATGGGCGTGCTCGCGGATGCGGTGCTGAACAACAACGGCGAAGTGACCGGCGTGATCCCGGATTTCCTCGATACGAAAGAGATCGGCCACAAAGGCGTGCCGGACATGCGCGTGGTGAGCACGATGCACGACCGCAAAGCGCTGATGGAACGGCTCTGCGACGCCGCGATCGCCTTGCCCGGCGGTTTCGGAACGATGGACGAGCTTTTCGAAATGCTGACGTGGGCACAGCTCGGCTTGCACAAAAAGCCGCTCGGCTTGCTGAACATCAACGGCTATTACGATTCGTTCGTGCAGCTGCTCGATAAGATGGTGACGGAAGGTTTTCTGAAGCCCGTCAATCGCGAGCTGCTGATCGTTTCGGACAATGCGGAAACGTTGCTCCGTGCGTTGCGCGAGAAAGAAGTGGTGGTGGAAGAGAAGTGGATGTCGCGCGGGGAAGAGTAGCCGCAGATTGCGCTGATTTTCGCAGATTAAAAATTCTTTAGCCGCAGAGAGCGCGGAGTTCTCTGCGTCCTCTGCGCCTCTGCGGCGAACATCAATTTCGTGGCAAAACTAATCTGCGGAAATCTGCGTAATCTGCGGCTAGATCTTGAAATACTCTTTCAGATTAAGAATGAGATGGCGCAGCGTTTCTAAATTCTGAATGCCTTCCGTTTTTTCGAGCAGGTTGTTCAGTTTCTCCTGGTACTGTTTCCTTCCCGACTGCAGCCATTGCGAAACGTAATAGTACGCTTTGATCGTCATGTCGTTTTCCGGGAGCTTCGTGTTGTTTGCCGTGAGCTTTTCGTAACGCTTGTAGCATTCCTGAACCTTCACGTATTCCTCGAGCATGAAATACGCCATGATGATCGTCGCGAAGATCTGGTCGTACATGCGATGGAACGCGACCTGCTGGTAATTGAAGAGCAGCGCTTCCATCGTGATCGTGACCTGGCGGATGTCTTCTTTCGTGCCGAGCAGCAGGAAGCAGCAATAGAGATTGCTCATGTTGATGTAGCGCACGTGCAGGTTCTCTTCGCCCCAGTTGTATTGCGAAAGAATGTCTTCGCTGGCTTTGCGGTACGCCTGTATCTGCTCGCGGATCTCGTCGGGAAGATTTTCATTCCAGCCTTTGCGGTAGCCGAAACCATAACGGCTCACGAGCACGCTGGCCTGGATGCTGATGAAGGCGATCTGCGCGGTGTTGAGATAATTCCGCCAGAAGCGCGGCGTTTCGCGTTTCTTCAGCAGCACCGCCGCTTCTTTCTGCAGCTCTTCCGGCTTGAGCCAGCTCACGAGCAGCTTCAGCTTGAGGTAGTCGATGTTCAGCTCAACGTCGTCGGAGAATGAGAAGATGACGTAAGGTGATTTCTCCAGCTCTTCCGAAACGTTGTTCAGCTCATCCAGCGTAGCCTGCGTATAGAAGCGATCGTCGTTGAGGAAATGCAGCGTGTAGCAATGCGCGTAGCGGGCCATCACGCGAACGGCAAACGATTCCGACTCGCGGAATTTCTCGAACCAGGCGAGGTGACGTTCCGTTTCCGCGAGGCTCGGCGCCGATTTATCTTTGAAATGAAGATTGGTGCGCAGGTAGAGGTAAATCTCGTTCAGCGCTTTTTCCGATTCGATGACCCACGCGTTTCGCTCGAGAAAGCGGATCGCTTCCGTTTTTTTCTCGCGCATATACGCATGCTGCGCAAAGAACTGCAGCACGGCGCGTGCGGTGGTAAAGTCTTCGATCTTTTCCGCAACGTCGAGCAGGATTTCCGCGAGCTGGTTTGCTTCCCGCAGGCGGCCATGGTTGACGAACCGTTCGATCTGCGAAATGTTGTGCAGGAGATAAGACGGGTAATTGCGGCTGAGATAGCCGGTCAGCTTGAACGTGTGATGGGCGAGCTGGAAGAATTTTTTCTTCTCCTGCACGCCGGCTTTCGAATAAATCGCTTTGCAGAGCAGGTCGGAATCGTCTTCATCCCACCCGAGCGACTTGGCCGCATCGACCAGCTTCAACGGGAGCTCCGCTTTATTCGCTTCCAGGTATTTTCTGAATTCGCCGAGATGGAACTCGTCGAGCAGCACCACCACTTTCTGAATGCTCAGCATGTACTAAATGTAAGAAATCGGCCGTCAAAGACAACCGTATTCGGGGTTGGGGGATGAAAAGACGGCAGCACGGGCGGGACGCGCTGCAGCCCTGAAATCTTAAAGCGCGATCCAGTTGATCGGGGCTTGGTTTGATTGCATCAACAGGTAATTGGCTTTCGAGAAATGACGGCAGCCGAAAAATCCGTTGGCAGAGTAGGGGGAAGGGTGCGCCGCTTCGAGAATGTAATGCTTCGTCGAATCGATGAGCGGCTTTTTGTTTTGCGCGTGACGTCCCCAGAGAATGAAGACGATGCCTTCGCGTTTTTCAGAAAGCATGCGGATCACGGCGTCGGTGAATTCTTCCCAGCCTTTGCCCTGGTGCGAGGCCGGCGTATGCGCACGAACCGTCAGCGTCGTGTTGAGCAGCAGCACGCCCTGTTTCGCCCAGCCGGAAAGATCGCCGGTGCGCGGGTAAGGAACGTTCAGGTCTTTCTGCATCTCCTTGAAGATATTCACGAGTGACGGCGGATGCTTGATGCCGTTGGAGACGGAGAAACAAAGTCCGTTCGCCTGTCCCGGTCCATGGTAAGGATCCTGCCCGAGGATCACCACTTTCACCTGGTCGAATGCCGTGTGGTTAAAGGCATTGAAGATCAGCGGGCCGGGGGGATAAACGGTGTGTTGCTGTTTTTCATCGACCAGAAAACTTTTCAGGTCCTGGAAGTAAGGTTTATGAAACTCTTCCAGCAAAGCTTCTTTCCACGATTCTCCGATCTGCGGGGAAGCCGTAGTTGCAGATGTACTCATTTCAGTAAAATTGGGTCCTTATAAAGTGTCTTAACAAAACAAGCAAAAACCGAAAAACCGATCAGCTTAGCTACAAATGTAGGACTTTCGATATGTTAATAAAAAAGCGGGGCTGTTTTTTGCCCTGTAATCCACCATCTTATACTTTTGCACGGTATTTGCAAACACCCGACACAAAACAAGAAACTTACTGCCCAATGAAAAAAATCGTATTCGCCCTTACCCTCGTCGCTTTTTCTGTTCTCTCACTGGCTTCCTGCCGCTCGAAAGAGAAATGCGATGCTTACCGCAGCAGCACGCCGACGCATCATAAAACGGTTCGCTTCTAACGAAATTCAATCCCAAACAGGAAAGCCGGTTGTAGTTGACAACCGGCTTTCCTGTTTTTAGTGGATAGAATTCTGTGAAGCTCTTGAGGGAAGGGGTTGCGCGCATTAGCACATTAACCCATTAGCATATTGGCAAATTTATTCCCAATGAAAAGAAACCGTCTGCTTCAGGTCCGGGTGAAGGCTTTTGGCGACAGGGCAGGCGAGGGCCGCATGCTC
>CAMLEF010000198.1 GCA_946478675.1 uncultured Flavobacteriales bacterium
ATCATTTCCGTGCGAGCGGGGAATACACGACCATTAACGTAAACGGCTGGAACGGTCTCGATACGTTTTACGTGCAGCTGTGGTACAGTCCCAACAGCAACAGCACAGGTCTTATTCCGCATCAATATGCCTATACCTCCAATGGCTCGCTGACCGCAACATTGCCGACGCCGTCGTTGTATTCGGAATATTATCTCGAGATCGGCGGACATACGACCAATGAAACCGGCGATTTTCATCTCCTGCTGAAAGCGCATAGCTATTGCGGAACCTGCGTGAAGCGTGCGGTCGTGGAGATGACGCCTGCGCCTGCTTACGGAACTTACGCGCTGGGCGACACCGTGACGATGTGCACGACCGTCGAGCGCTGGGATGCGGCGACCTCCGCTTATCTCCATGGCATCGTTCCTGAATTCGGGAATGGCTGGGATACCAGCACCCTCACACCGGTGCAGGCGCCCGCAACGGCTTCTTCGACTACCGCGAACTACTGGCATTGGATGAACAACATCTTTACGCCGGCGGGATATCTTCCCGGCTATTTCTTCGACAGCAACTCGAATAATTCACCGTACGACAATGCCGGCGATAACGGCAACGTGATGACGAGCTGGGAAGCCTGCTGGAAGATCCGCACGAAAACACAATGCACCGCGACCAACCTCGGCGTTTCCGTTCATTACTACAGCGATGCGGAAACAGGTAACGGCAATTCCGCTTCCGTCTGCAATCCGTATGCTGCGCCGTTCATCAATACCGCGATGAATTGCTGTGCTGCGCTGTCGGTGAATGTGAGCGGACCGTTCGGATGCACAGGTTCCGCAACGGTTACCGTAACGCCCGATCCGTCGATGTCCGCTTCGCAGATCGATTACACGATTTACAACGCCGGCGGAAACGTTGCTGCGAATGCCAACAGCGTAACCGGGAATGCCTACTTCAATCTTCCTCCCGGCGATTACACGATCGAAGCTGTCGACAACAATTCGGCCTGCACGATGCTGCGTTCCTTCAGCATTGAGCCGTATCTCGAAGCGTATGTCGTGCAAACGGCACTCGGTTGCGGAAGCGGAACAGGAACGGCTTTCGCTTACCCGCAGGGAGGCGGCGCACCGTTCACTTACTACTGGCCGAGCATCCCGACGGCTTCGCAAAACGATTCGGTAGCGATTGCACTTCCCGACGGATGGGTCAGCGTGATCATCACCGATGCGTTCGGTTGTGTGGCGAAAGATTCCGTGTACATCACTTCGGGACCGGTGCCCAACGTCGCATTCGATTACACGACATCGCCCGTCTGTGCTTCGACGGATACGGTGAACATTGCCACGCTGCCGGGTTCTCCGGGCGGAACGTTCACGCTGGTGTCGCCGACGAATGCAGGAATTTTCGTGAACCCGCAAACCGGTGTGATCAATATGGCGAATTCGACTGTCACGCCGCCGTATTACGTGTATGTGCAGTATGCGTTTAATAACAATTGCAATACTTCATATACCGATTCCATCTACGTGATGGCGACTCCCGCAGCGCCGACACTCTCGGGAAATAATGCCGTCGGTTATTGCATCGGCAGTTCCGCGCCGCAATTCAACGTCAGCGTTCCGATCGGCACGTTTGCATTGTGGTACGACAACCAGACGACGCAATACGCAAACGGCAACATGTTCACCACGCCGCTCAATTCATCGACTACAGCCGGAACGTATTACTACGGCGTCGTAACGGTTCCGCTGGCGAATGTGTCCTGCACGAGTCTCCCGGTACTGTGCGTGGTGAATGCCGTGTATCCGCCTTACATCAGCATTTCCGCCGACACGACCATTTGTCCCGGAGAAACGGCAACACTCGCGGTTTCTCCCTGTTCGACCTGCGTCTACACCTGGAACCCGGTGAATACGATCGGGCCGTCCAACGTTCCGGCGATTGAGGTTACTCCTTCGCAAACGACTACATACACTGTTACCGCTTCCGATCCGAACGGTTGCAGCGCGTCATTGTCTACCACCGTCAACATTGATGCGGAAGCAAGCTGCCTGTTTACGGTTTATCACGGTTTCACTCCGAACGGCGACGGGCACAACGACACGTGGATCATCGACGGCGCGGAGCAATATCCGAACACGACGGTATGGATTTACAATCGTTGGGGAAAGCGGGTTTGGTCCGCAACCGCTTACGATAACGTCAATGTCGTCTGGAACGGAACGGATGAAAACAATACGCATCTTCCGGACGGAACTTACTACTACATCATCACCGTCGGCACAACTCAAACGAACGGTTGGGTCGAACTTTCACATTAACGCCTGAATGAAAACGTTGCGCATTCTCTTTTCTGCATTATTGTTTTCCCTCACCGGGATTTCCCTTTTCGCGCAGGCTCCTCCGCAGGGCATCAATTACCAGGCGGTAGCACGCAACACGGCCGGCGTGGAAATGGCGAATGCTGCATTGACCGTGCGCATCGGCATTTATTCCGACGCTGCTGCAACAGTGCAGGTGTTTGAAGAAACGCACAACGTCACGACGAACGCTTTCGGTTTGTTCAACGTGATCATCGGGCAAGGCACGCAAACGTCGACGAACGCGTTCAACACGATCTCGTGGGCAACAAGTGCGTACTATTTGAAAGTTGAAGTGGATGCCGGCAGCGGTTTCACGAACATGGGCACGACGCAATTGATGAGTGTTCCGTACGCATTATACGCAGGCGCATCCGCAGGCGGCCCGACAGGTCCCACCGGCCCTACGGGATTAGCTGGGGCTTCCGGTGCAACTGGAGCTACAGGTGCACCAGGAAACATCGGTCCGCAAGGCGCAACCGGCCCGCAGGGAATTGCAGGTGCAACCGGCGCACAAGGCCCGCAAGGCGCAACAGGTGCAACCGGTGACGGCATCCTGAGCATTGTCGATAACGGCAACGGCACACTGACGATCACGTACGGTTCTTCATCGACAACGACTTCTTCACTCTACGGTCCGACAGGCGCTATCGGTGCAACAGGAGCCATGGGACCTTCCGGCCCGAGCGGAGATATTGGAGCAACAGGCGCAACGGGACCTAACGGTGCAACAGGAGCAGTCGGCGCAACCGGCCCGATGGGTCCTTCCGGCCCGAGCGGTGATGTGGGCGCGACAGGCGCTACGGGTCCAATCGGAGCAACAGGAGTTGCAGGCCCGGTTGGTGCAACTGGTCCTACGGGACTGACAGGAAATAATGGCGCAACCGGCCCGACAGGATTAACCGGAAATACTGGTGCTGCAGGAGCAACAGGAGCAACCGGTCCTTCCGGCGCAAATGGAGCAAACGGCGCAACGGGAGCGACCGGCTTTCTTTCGAATGGCGCCGCTGCGGGCAACACGCCTTACTGGAATGGCTCCGCATGGATCGTCAACAGCAGCAATATTTATAACAACGGCGGCAACGTCGGCATCGGCACGACAGGTCCTTCGGCGCCGTTTCATGTAACTAGCGCAGTGAGCGGCGCGCCGACCATGCTGGTCGATAATTCGGCCGGTGGTTTCTCTGCGCGTTTCACCAGCCTGGTCGGCATCGGCACGGCAGCGGGTACGCCGGGCGCGTATTTGTCCGTTGGCGGCAGCGCGGCGATCGGCCTGAGCTACTTCAATGCGCCTGCGCCTGCAAACGGGCTCATCGTGCAAGGCTCAACGGCGATCGGTACCAATTCACCTTCCGACTTTTTCCACGTGAGCCGTCCGTCCGTTTCTGCCAGCGCAGAAAGCATTGCGCGCTTTTCGGTTTCCGATGCTTCCGCTTCTTACATCCAGTTCACGAACAACTCGGCCACCGACGGAAACTTCGAGCCGAAAATTTTCGCTTACCAGAACGGAACGGTGAATCCTTCGCTGACGATCGAAGCGGATAACAACAACGACGCAAACGGTCAACCCGTCATTGTGATCAATGGAAAGTCCGCCGGTGACGACGTCGGTTTCCGTCCGTTGTTCGACGTGCGTGATAACGGCGTATCGACGTTCTTCATCGATAAAGACGGTAACGCCGGGTTCGGAAATAATACCTTTCCGCTGGCAAAATTGCATGTCGTATCGACTTCCACGAACTTCAACGAAACATTCCGTATTACAAATACAGCTTCTTCCGGTGCGGGCGTTTATTTCGATGCGGCGAACAAAGACTGGATGATTTTTGCCAGCAATTCGACCAGCAGCTCCGGCGACCAGAAACTCGTGTTCCGCGATTATTCCACAGCGATGGATCGCATGGCCATCGATGCGAACGGCAACGTCGGCGTCGGCACGGATTTCCCGGGACTCTTTGCAGGATCGGCGCGTTACTTCACCGTTTCCGCAGGTGACAACTACGGTGCTTATCCGGTTTCGCTGGAATTGCAGGGTTCGAATAACTCCACACTTACTCCTTTCGCGCAGATCGATTTCGCTTCCTACGGTACGGCGGCCGATGATGCAGCACGTATCGATGCGCGTCGCGGCGGCTCTACAGCAATGGGCACGCTGGTTTTCTCTACCAACGACGGCACCACGCTCAACGAACGCCTGCGCATCACCAACAACGGTAACGTCGGCATCAACACCGGAAACTCCACGATTTCCACCAACGCTTTGCTCGCGATCAAAGACGGACACCTGCAGGTGATGCAAACCACGATTCCGAACGTCGCGCTCGGCAACGCAGGCACGGGCTCATCGGTAACGATCAGTTCCCTCAATCCGAAGTCGACGGACGTTACCGGCAAAGTGACGATTACTACCGGCACCGGTGCAGGAACCGGCGCGTACGTCACCGTGACTTATAATAAACCGTATGGATCCGTTCCCGTCGTTATGCTGACGCCCGCCAATGCCGCCGCCGCACAGGCTGTCACCGCTTACGGCGTGTATGTACAGAACAGCACCACAAGCGGATTCTCCATCGGGATGCTTTCCGCAGTTCCGGCAAGTGTAACCATGACGTTCAACTACATGGTCATCGAGACCCAATAACGATGAGAAAAACGCTGACTCTCTTTTTCTTCTTCCTTGCAGGTGCTTTGCTTGCGCAGGCTCCTCCGCAGGGCATCAACTACCAGGCGGTAGCGCGCAACACGGCCGGCGTGGAAATGGCGAATGCGGCATTGACGGTTCGCATCGGTATTTATTCCGACGCGGCTGCAACGGTGCAGGTGTTTGAAGAAACGCACAACGTCACGACGAATGCTTTCGGTTTGTTCAATGTCATCATCGGGCAAGGAACGCAAACGTCGACGAGCGCGTTCAACACGATCTCGTGGGCAACGAGCGCGTACTATTTGAAAGTTGAAGTCGACGCAGGAAGCGGTTTTACTAACATGGGCACGACGCAGCTGATGAGTGTTCCGTACGCATTGTATGCAGGCGCATCCGCAGGCGGCCCGACAGGTCCCACCGGCCCGACCGGATTGACAGGAGCTTCCGGTGCAACAGGAGCCACAGGCGCACAAGGCAACGTCGGTCCGCAAGGCGCTACCGGCGCGCAGGGAGCTGCAGGTGCAACCGGCGCACAAGGTCCGCAGGGCGCAACAGGAGCGACAGGCGCAACCGGTGACGGCATCATGAACATTGTCGACAACGGCAACGGCACACTGACGATTACGTACGGTTCTTCATCGACAACAACTTCTTCACTTTACGGCCCGACGGGCGCTATCGGTGCAACCGGCGCTATGGGGCCTTCCGGTCCGAGTGGTGATGTGGGCGCAACTGGCGCGACCGGACCTAACGGCGCAACAGGAGCAGTCGGCGCAACAGGTCCGATGGGTCCTTCCGGTCCGAGCGGTGATGTGGGCGCAACCGGCGCTACGGGGCCAATCGGCGCTACAGGAGTTGCAGGCCCGGTTGGTGCAACCGGCCCGACAGGTCCGACAGGCTTAACCGGCAACACCGGAGCAGCAGGAGCAACCGGACCGACGGGATTGACAGGCAACACCGGCGCAGCAGGTACAACGGGTCCTACCGGTCCTACAGGTTTGACCGGCAACACCGGCGCAGCAGGAGCAACAGGCCCCACCGGACCTTCCGGCGCAAATGGAGCAAACGGCGCAACGGGAGCGACAGGCTTTCTTTCCAACGGCGCCGCTGCGGGCAACACGCCTTACTGGAATGGATCGGTGTGGGTCGTGAACAGCAGCAACATTTTTAACAATGGCGGCAACGTCGGTATCGGCACCAGCTCGCCTGCGGATTTTTTCCACGCCAGCCGCCCGGCAGTTTCTTCCACCGCGGAAAGTATTGCGCGTTTTTCGGTTTCCGATGCTTCCGCTTCTTACATCCAGTTCACGAACAACTCGGCCACCGACGGCAACTTCGAACCGAAAATTTTCGCTTACCAGAACGGAACGGTGAACCCTTCGCTGACGATTGAAGCAGACAACAACAATGACGCGGCAGGATCGCCGGTCATCGTCATCAATGGAAAGTCTGCAGGCGATGATGTGGGTTTCCGTCCGCTGTTTGCCGTGCAGGACAACGGCGTGTCGCAGCTGCTCATTGACCAAAATGGAAACGTCGGCATCAATGACAATACGCCGACATCCAAGCTTACGGTAGGCGGCACGGCGGAGATGAGCGGTTTCCTCCTGGGCACCGGAGCAGCCAATGGATACGTACTCGTTTCCGATGCTTCCGGCAACGGCACCTGGCAGGATCCCAACGCGATGTCGAACGGCAACTGGGTGCGTGCGGGCAACAACATTTACAATGGCAACCCGGGCAACGTCGGCGTCGGTATTTCGCCTTCGTATTTCTTCCACGTTTATAAAAACGGGTTGAACAGCGGCGGATACATGTCGTACTTCGATGCGAACGGTGCTTCGTCTTCTACGCTGGTTTCCATTGGCGCTTACGTGATGAATACGGGCACCGGTGATGGCTACGCGTTGCAGGGCAATGCTTACGCGGCAAGCGGAAACGCAGCGGCCGGTTCGTTCTACGCACAAGGCGGCGGTACCGGCTACAAGATGGGCGTGGATGCATCGGCAACGGGAAGTACGACGGCCAACTTCGCCGTACGCGGTATCGTCAACTCCAGCAGCGGTGGCACGAACTACGGTGTTTATGGGTCCGCTTCCGGTGGACCTACCAACTGGGCCGGCTATTTTGCCAATGGAGATGTTTTTGTGCAGAATGGATTGGGAGTCGGTAATTTTCCGACATCGGCAAAGATGCAGGTGCGCGGCCTCACGGGATCATCAGCTTCTTCGTATACTTTCCGCGCAGAGAACAATATTGGAGGGACACTCTTCGTAGTGCGCGATGATGGCTTCGTAGGGGTCGGCACAACAACCGGTTTCAAATTGAGCGTGAACGGCAACGTCGGTATTCCTGCTACAAACACCTACCGTTACAATACAGCGAAAACGAAAAAGTACAAAGTCGGTGTAGCCGATATGCGCAGCGCCAATGAAAACCTGTACAAAGCGCAGGTCGATGATGGATTTTCTTCGGCTACCATCAACGGTTTGAACTCCATGTGGGCTACGGGCGGCACTCCCGGGAATCCGGCCTATTTCATTGCGCCGGTCCACCTGCCCGACAGCGCCGTGATTACCGCGCTTGCCGCGCAGCTCGTCAAGAACGGCGGAAGCCTGCAGTCGGTGGTCGAACTGTACCGCACCGATGGCACCGGCTATCTCGGCAATACTGCGCAGCTCATTGCAACCTGCACAACGACGAACAGCGGTGGTAACGTAGCGTATGTCAGCGCTTCGTCCGTCAATGCCGCATACAATGTGGTCGACAACAACACCTATTATTATTTCATCCGGTACTCCGGGGAACAGAGTGTCCAAAATCTCAGGTTTGTGAATGCGACAATAACCTACCAGATCTACCGGTCGGATTATTGACGAGTTAAGAATTACTGCAAATGAAAAAACTGCTTTTTGTATTAGGAATGTTTGCCGGTGCAGCGCTTTTCGCGCAGGCTCCGCCGCAGGGAATCAACTACCAGGCTGTCGCGCGCAACACGGCAGGCGTGGAAATGGCGAATGCGGCATTGACCGTGCGCATCGGCATTTATTCCGACGCTGCTGCAACAGTGCAGGTGTTTGAAGAAACGCACAACGTCACGACGAACGCTTTCGGTTTGTTCAACGTGATCATTGGGCAAGGATCGCAAACGTCGACGAACGCGTTCAACACCATCTCGTGGGCAACGAGCGCATACTATTTGAAAGTTGAAGTGGATGCCGGCAGCGGTTTCACCAACATGGGTACGACGCAGCTGATGAGTGTTCCGTATGCGTTGTATGCAGGCGCGTCCGCAGGCGGCCCGACAGGTCCCACCGGCGCGACAGGCTTGACAGGAGCACCCGGTGCAACAGGAGCCACAGGCGCACAAGGCAACGTCGGCCCGCAAGGTGCAACCGGCCCGCAGGGAACTGCAGGCGCAACCGGCGCACAGGGCCCGCAAGGCGCAACAGGAGCGACAGGCGCAACCGGTGACGGCATCCTGAGCATTGTCGACAACGGCAACGGCACACTGACCATCACGTACGGTTCTTCATCGACAACGACTTCTTCA
>CAMLEF010000199.1 GCA_946478675.1 uncultured Flavobacteriales bacterium
TACGTACTGGTCATGGAATCTTCCGCCCGGATCGCTCCTAACCGGGGAGAAGAACCGGCATAACGGCCGGCGAGAAGATGAAAGACTTCCATTGAATCCAGGTTTTTCCAATCCGCGTTGTAAACTTTCTTATCGGAAAAAGGACTGTCTGCAGATTGGCATGCGATTAATGCAACTATTAAAAAAAGAATCCGCGCCTGCGTTCTGATTGTCGCATTGCATACGTTTTGCGTCAAAAATAACCTGCTCGTTTTTTTCATTCGATTAATTTCCACGAAGTCGTCGATCGCTACGGGAAGGTACTTCGAAAAGCACCGCAAACCCACCTGTTTTAATTACACGTCCACACAATTTCATTTTTAACGAAATATTTAAAATTATCACTTGACTGGTAGCCGCGGAAAATTGTACATTTCTATACCCGTTACCCCTGCGCCATGGAACAGCTCCAGCATCAGCAGATCCGCCGCCGCCGCGAAGACGACGATCTTGTCCCGGAAGAAAAGAACACTTCCGCGCCTTCTTCTTCTCACGACGATTCGCAGTCGCCGCCGCCACCGCGCAGCCTCAACGCACCGATCCGGCGAAAGTGACTATGCATCGAACATCCGGACAATTTATAATAATCACAAATGAAACCTGCACTCACCTGGTTACCGGCATTACTTCTCTTCCTGGTTTCATTCCCGTCCTGTACAAATCCCAACCGGCCTGCCTGCAGCAGCGACAACCTGCTTCCTTTCAGGGAAAAAGACAAATGGGGATTTATTAATACGAGCGGACAGGTTTGCATATCCGCGAAATTCGATCACGCAGACTATTTTCACGATGGCCTCGCGGAAGTACAGATCAATGGGAAATACGGTGTGATCGATTCCATCGGCAACTTCGTGATACAACCGCAGTACACGGGAATGGGAACCATTGAAAAGGACAACATCATCGTGTCTTCATCAGGAAAATGGGGGATCATCGACCTGTCAGGACATTCGCTGGCAGCAGAACGCTTCGATCAGTTGCGCTATGAGGAGAAGAACGATTTGTTTGTCTTTCAAAAGGGTGATTCATCCGGTATCATAGAGAAGAACGGCACTTTACGTTTTATCGCTGCATGCCGCCTGCCGGATGAATTCCAGGAAAACAGGATGGTAATTACAATTAATAATAAATCCGGGTACCTTTCTCCGGAAGGAAGACTCATCATCCAGCCCAAATTCGATTGGGCGGGAGGTTTTTCGAATGGGAAAGCGTTTTGCAGGGAAGGAAATACGATCCTGGTAATTGACACTACAGGAAAAACTGCAGAAAAAATACAACTGCCGGAAGAGCCGACCTTCCAGCAAATCGCTCCCTCGCTTCTCGCATTTCTCACAGGATCGCATTGGTCGGTTATCAACCTCGAAGGGCAGCAGGTTTCTGCAGGTTTTACCCGGTTTGGCCGGTATGCTAACGGCTACATTCCCGTCCGACGGGATTCGCTATGGGGATTCATAGACTCCACCGGCCGGTTGGTCATTGAACCGACGTACGAATCTGCAGGCAGCTATAGTGAGGGCTTGTTCAGCGTACGAAAAAATGTAATGCAAGGATGGGGATTCATTGACCGCAACGGAAAATGGATCATACCGCCACATTACGCTTCCGTCACTTATTTCTCCGAAGGTATAGTCTTCGCCCGCGAATCTTCCGCCGGTACGGAATGGATATGCCTGGACAAAAGCGGAAAAAGAATAAGCGACCTGCGATTTGATCACTCTTCCGTATTCCATCATGAAATTGCGCAAGTAGAATTGTTGGGCAGGATGGCCTACCTGGGAAAGAATGGTAAAATAATATGGCAGGAACGTATCAATTGATACCTGACCATGCGCCTTAACCCCTCCATCCATATTCCTTTCATCGGCATCTTCGGCGGCTTCGGATTTGCTGCCGGCATCGCGGTGACAACGATCGTGGTACGGCAACGTCACATGAGCATGGCTTTGCTCCTGATCATCGGCGCACTTCTCGCGGTCTCGTTTTTCCTGCACGCACTGATCAAAAAACGCATCACCGGGAAAGAAAGCTACGTGCTCTATCACGACCTCATTCGTTCATTGCTGATCGTTATTCTTGCTGCGCTTGTCGCCGGAGCGCCGATTCTCCCCTGGCTCGATGTTTTTTGTATCGGCTTCGGCACGTTTCATTTCTTCGGGAGAATCGGATGCTTTTTCGGCGGATGCTGCCATGGAAAAATCTGCGCGGCCGGGATTCGTTACGGCGACAACTACCGGGACGCGGGTCTTCCGTTTTATTACGTCAACCGGCGCTTGTTTCCTGCGCAGCTGGCGGAAGCGTTCGTGTTGCTGCTGCTGACCGGCGGTTGTTTAATGATGATGCAACAACAAGCGACGAGCGGTCTCGTGTTCGCCGTTTACATCACCGGCTACGCCTGCGCACGCTACCTGCTCGAATTCTTCCGCGGCGACCTCGATCGTCCGTTCCTGCTCGGCTTTTCCGAAGCGCAATGGATCTCGGCCGCTCTCCTGTTGTGCGTTGCGCTTTTCAGCCGGAGCGCGCAGCTTCCCGTCAGCAGCTTGTTCTTCGGTGCGATGACGTTGGTTTTGTTTTCCGCGCTCTTTCTTTTTTTTCTCCGGAAGAATTTTACCGAATGGGAATTGCTGCTTCCGCACCACGTGCACGAGCTGATCACCATCGCAGAAAATGCGATCGACGGATCGAACAGGAATCAAAAAGTGGTGTTGCGAAATACTTCCCGGGGAATTTCGCTTTCGCTTTCTCCATTGATAACACCGGGGCAATCCGGCTGGCATCTTGCTTTTTCGGTAAGCGATAACAACAGGCGGGAACAGCGGATCAAAAAAGCATTTGCCATCGTACATAAAAACCGTTTTCCGCAACACACATCCCGCTTTATCGCCGACCGTAACGGCGTCATGCATTTCCAGTTGTTCCCCAACCCATGAGCACCGCTACACACTCCTTTCTCGCCGAAGATCTTCTTCAACTGCGAATTCTCCTGCAGCGCCGTTGTGCATCGCCGGAGGCGGCGTTGCCGGTGTTATGCTCCGGGATTTCTTTTTCTCCGAAAGCGAACTACGAACGCATCGCGCTGACGTCGCTGTCCACCGAAGAGCAACTCATCTTCTTGCTCGGGCTCGCGCCGCATTTCGATCCCGCATTGCTCGACTGCCTTCTTGAACCGGAAACGGGAATCAGTGTTTCCGATACGGGAGGACGGCGAGGGATCTATCACAACGGCATTCTTCCGACCGTTCAGACAGCTTTGTTTTTGCTCGCAGGAAAAAATGTCGCGGCGAAGATGGAGGCCCTGCGTTATTTTTCACCGTCGGCCCCGTTGAACCGCGAAGAGCTGATCCGGGTTGTTCCGACGGAAAACGGCGAATCCATTGCGGCATCGCTGCTGCAGGTTCCGGATGCTGTAGCGGAAAAGATCTCCGGCATTCTTCTCCGGGAAAATCCGTTGCAGCTCTGGCCGGGAACACTTCACACCAACACGCACCGCTGGGAAGAGCTGATCTTTACTCCGCTCACGCAACGATTGCTGCAACAGGCGCGACAGATCATTACACAACGCACATCTGCCGGACACGAAGCATTGCCGGGCATCAAGCTGTTGCTGCACGGTTCGTCGGGCACGGGTAAAACAACCGTCGCCGGGTTGCTGGCCGCCGATGCCGGGAAAGAATTGCTTCGCGTGGACATTGCACAGATCCGCTCGCGCTATACCGGCGAAACAGAAAAGAATCTTTCCCGTTTGTTCCGCAAAGCAGAAGAGCAAAACATGGGGCTTGCCTTTGAAGATGCAGAGATCTTCTTTGGAAAATCCGCGCCGGGCGATGGTGCGGCAAGACCGGAAACCAGCTACCTGCTGCAACGCCTCGAGAGCTTCAGCGGTTTGCTGATCCTCACCACGCGATTGGCATCGATGATCGACACGGCTTTTGCATCGCGCTTTCACAGCTACATTTCTTTTCAGCTGCCTGACGCAGGAACGCGAACACAGCTGTGGTCCAACTTTCTTCCGTCGTGGATGGAAGTCGAAGACCCGGCAGCATTCCAAATGCTCAGCACACTTCACGAGATGAGCCCGGCAGAGATCAGGAGCGTCGCCGGCGAATGTGAACGCCGGTTGCTTCATCGCCAGGAGAAAAAAATGCCGCATGCAGAGCTGGCAGAGCTGGTTGCAGCAGAGCTTGCCAAAACAGGTCGTGCATTTCGCGGTGCGGGAAAGATCTTGTAGAAAACAACCGCCGGCAGTAACCTGTAACTGCCGGCGGTCCGATCGCTAGTTGCCCAGCGCCTGTGTGTACGCCCTGCACTCGAGCTGCAGCACCTGGAAGCGGATGCTGCCGAGCTGCGCAGGACCGAACGGCTGCACGACGAGCGGCTTCCAGTGCTTGCCTTCGAGTGTTGTGTTCAGTGTTTTCACAGCGGTCGCAAGACGCGTGTTGAAGTCGTCCAGCGCTTCGTGCTCTACGCCTGCGCCATTGCCGATGTGCGCTTCCGGATCGTTCTGCGGAATGGCGCTCACCGCATTGTCGCAGCTTTTAACGAACGCATCGAGCGCTGTTGCGGAAGCGGCGGTGGAAGAATCCGTAGCTAACTGCGTACGCAGCTGTCCGAGCAGCATTTTTTCATTATCGTGGATAATCGTGAACGAATCCACCACGTTCTTGCCCGGGTTCTGGAACGAAAGCAGCAGCATGAATCCGCCGATGGTGGCGAAGAGAAAACCGTTGCTGATCGAAGAGAGACGCGTGAGCGGGTTGCGGATGCCGTTGATCACATACAGCGGCAGGAAGACAACGAAGAACAAAATGAATCCGTTGATCATGAGCATCGCGCCGGGCCAGTGCATGATCTTAAACAATGCGCCAAGGCAGAGCATGATCGCCGTTGCCAATCCCGAAGCCGCGATGAAACGTCCGCGTTTTTCCGTCTGCTCTTTAAACTGCATATAAAAGAACGAAGGAAAGAACAGGAAGATAAGCAGCAGTGTGCCCAAAATGAGCAGGACGTTGGCGCCCGGCCAATGCTGTACTTTGAACAATGCGCCGAAGATCACCGCGAAGCTGGCGATGGCGCCGGAAATATATGTGAGCTTTTTCATGGTCGTTTGGTGTTTTTGGTTGATGAGTAATAAGGTCTCATCCTGCACTTCCTGCAATCCGTTTTGGCCAAAAGATTCCAGCGCCCGCCGGTAAACCTCCCCGAACGGCTGTCCATCGTCCGGTTGTTCCTCGATGAAACAACAGAGATGGTCGAGGAGATCTTCCTGCAGACTTTCCGTAAAGACACCGCGCCGACGGATGTCTTCCCGGATGAAATCAATTTCGGCGTCGCCGAGGCTACGCATGCTTTAGCCCGGCTTCACTGTCGAAGAGAATGCGCATCGTTTCCAGGAAATCGGCCATTTCACTGAGCTTTTTGCGCGCGGCGCTGCGTCCGTCGGTGGTGAGCTTGTAATACTTCCGCACGCGCTTGCCGATGTGCACGGTTTCGGTCGTTACAATTCCCTCCGCCTCCAGCGCATGCAACGTAGGATAGAGCGCGCCCTCGGTAATCACGATCTTGCCGGCGGTAAGATCCTTCACCTTCTGCGTCATCTCGTAACCGTACATCTTTCCTTCCTCTTTGAGCAACCTGAGGACAATCGTTTTCAGGGTGCCACGGATGAGTTCACTTGAATACATAACGCGAATATACATTGGATTCTTATGCATCCAAACAAAATACCTAAGATTTTTATGTATTTGAATTATTCGCCTGGAAACCAAGGTTGTTTTGCAACGCAAGCCGCTCACCACGTATAAGCAGGAAAACAGCAACACTTTCGCCTCATCTGAGTTTTAGACGAAAGCAGGGCCTTCAACAGAAGGGAAATGATCGACTAATTCCGTTTCTATTTTTCTTTCATTATAAATTGTATTTCAGATAATTAAAAAATAACACGATTCATTTACCCCCTGACAGACGTCCAATTTTCGCCCTTTATTTCCTGCTCCGTTTGCTGGACTTGCAACAGGGGAAAAAATAGTTTTGCGGCCAATACAAAACCTGCACACTTTCCCATGAAAAAATTGCACTCTCTTTTTTTGCTGCTCGTGTTCTTGTCGGCAAGCTTCTCGCTGTCCGCACAAATGACCACGTTCCGCTTCAGCTACGATGTCGGCCTCTTCGACATTTCCGGCGGCATGGTCCAGACACCTGCCGGCGAATTCGTCGTTGCCGGACTGAACAACTCGGTCGGTCCGTATTACGGCAACGCTTTCAAGATCGATGCGAACGGCAACGTCGTTTGGGCGAAAGCCTACAACGCCGGCTTCGCTACCAACTTCGCCGACATTAAAAACGTGAGCACCGGCGGCTTCATCATCACCGGTTCTTCCACCAGCGGCGGCGGCGGCGCTATTCTCGTTCGCCTCGACAACAGCGGCAACGTGCAATGGGCGTTCCGTTACCAGCTTCCCGATAAACCGTCGGGCAACGCGTCGAACGAATACGGCAACGCAGTCATCGAAACGAGCGACGGCGGATTCCTCGTCGGCGGCGGTGTCGATTATTTCTGGGACGGCGTCAGCGCCAGCACCGTTGATACGACCAGCGCGTTCGGATTTAAAGTCGACGCGTCGGGCACGTTGCAGTGGGCGCGTGTGTGGACAATCGCAACAACGAACCCGGACGAGCATTACATCAACGACGTAGCCGAATCAGCCGACGGTTATTTCTTCGTCGGACAATCTTCCGAAGGTTCCGGCACGCTCAGCAGCAACGGCGATTACCCGAGCAACGCACTGATCATTAAAACCAACACTTCGGGCACGCTGACGTATATACGACGCTGGGGCGCGGGCAATACTTCTTCGCAAGGCATCAACTCCGCATTGCGGTTATCGACCGGCAACATCCTGCTCGGTGGTTTCGACGACGTGAACGCTTTTATGGTCAGCATCAGCGGCACCGGCAACGTTACGCCGACCGTCATCTTCAACCGTCGATTGAACGGAAGCATCTTCGGCAATACGTTCCTCCTGCAGGACATCATGGAAAATTCCGACGGCAACTATTCCATGGTCGGCACACAGCTGGCTTTCCTTTCGGTTTCGTTTAATACGATGTTCGGAAAGATCAACAGCTCGACCGGCGCGTGGATGTTCGGCAGAACGTATGCACCGATCGGACTTTCCGCTATTCTCCCGGAAGGCGGACTCTGCAGCGACCAGGGCTACTACGTTTCCATGACCGATCAGCAAGCCGGCGGATTCAACTACAACATTATCCGCACGAACACTTCCGGTCAAACGAACGACCCGACGAGTGGTTGTCCCGGCACCGCCATCACGCCCGGTCTCGGCACGGAATCCATCACGTTCACCACGCCGACGAACACGGTGTATTCGATTACTACTTCTACGACACCCGCAATGACGGTCAGTTCCGTTACACCGACGATCGTGAACCAGACGCCCGTGCGCACGCAGCATTGCCTGAATATTCCTTCGGCACTGAGCGCAACGGCCACGCACACGAACGTCAACTGTTTCGGTCAATGCACCGGCAGCGCAACGGCCAGCCCAAGCGGCGGCACACCGGGTTACACGTATTCATGGAATACCGCCCCGGTACAAACGGGCGCGACAGCAACGGGACTCTGCGCAGGCAACTACACCTGCACGATCACCGACGCAGCATCAGCAACGACGACCGTAACCGTAGCAATCACGCAGCCGGCAGCCGCACTTTCCGCGAGCGTTCCTTCGGTGACGAACCTTTCCTGCAACAACGTTTGCAACGGCAGCGCAACAGCGTCGGCTTCCGGCGGAACGTCGGGCTATTCGTATTCCTGGAATACAACGCCGGTGCAGAATACCGCAACCGCTTCCAACCTCTGCGCAGGCAACTACACCGTCACCGTCACGGATGCGAACAGCTGCACCACGACGCAGTCGATTGCCATCACACAACCTTCCGCGATCACCGCAAGCGCAACATCGACGCCTTCCTCCTGCTCCGGCAACACCGGCACGGCCACTGCGAGCGCATCCGGCGGAACAGGATCGTTCACCTACAGCTGGGCACCGAGCGGAGGCACCAACGCAACCGCTACCAACCTCGCGCCCGGCAGCTACACGTGTACCATCACCGACGGCAACGGCTGCACGCAACAGGCGATCACAACCGTCAACACGACGAGCGGCCCGACGGCAACCCTGCAATCGCAATCGGACGTTTCGTGTAACGGCGGAACGAACGGCAGCGCGACAGTGAACGCAACCGGCGGCGCAGGCAACTACACGTACAGCTGGTCGCCGAGCGGCGGAACGGGCGCAACAGCCAACAGCCTCCCCGCAGGCAACTATACGTGCACGATTACCGATGGCGCAGGTTGCGTTACTTCACAAGCGGTAGCCATCACACCACCGACCGCGCTCACCGCATCTGCCTCTTCCACGCAAACCGGTTGTGTCAGCAG
>CAMLEF010000200.1 GCA_946478675.1 uncultured Flavobacteriales bacterium
TGAAGTCGAAGCTCACCATGATGTCGTGCGCTTCGGCGGCCATTTCTTCTTTGTCGTCGAAGAGGCGATGATGAAATCCGAAGCTGGTGTTCTTGATGAATTCCATACGCGTGAGGATGCGCACGCTGCCGGGAAAGAACAGCGGCCGGCGGAAATCGCAATTCACGGAAGCGAGCATCGGCCCTCGTTTCGTCTCGAGAAATTCCTGGTAAATGCCGGTCTTCTCCCAATAGTTCACGCGCGCCGCCTGCACGTATTTCATGAACATGACGTTATTCACGTGCCCGAACAGATCGAGCTCCGACCAGTCGATGCGGATGTCGAGGGAAACCGGGAAATGCAATTGATCCATGTGCAAAGATAGGCGCTCGTCGTAGTGTGTGGGATAAAACCACAGCTTGAAAAAGTGAACCACGCCCGCCTGAACGGAACGGGCAGGGAGACACGGGGGCACGGAGACTACTTATGCACAGGAAGCGGCAACTACATACAGCACTTTCTCCGGATCGCATTGATAAATGCCGGATCCCCATGCGGGATTCGCTTCTACCACAGCCCAGCCGCGTTCGTCGATAATGCCGACATCGACAACCACACCGGCAGGCAAATCGCCCGCAACGGTTTCCGCGAGTTTCTGTGCTATTTCAAAATCACCGGGAGAACCCGGAGTCTCATCCAGTTCCCCGTTGCGGCTGTACACTGAACCCGTCAGCGCTTTTCCGTTCAGCAGAAAGAAGCGGTATTCGACCACCCATTTCAGCGGCTCGGCCACAAGCACAAATTCCGACTCTTCCAGGTGTGAAGGCAACTCGCTGCCGGAATCAAACACCTGCGCTTTGAATGTTTTATCGTCGACCGGCTTGATGAATGAGCGATGGGCAATTTTCCGCGCCTCGCTTACCGTCATATGGTCGACTTTGCGTTTGCGAAATTCTTCAGGCAATGCCGGCAGCCAATCGTGCGGAGGATCCAGCAGCTGTAGTTTCAGATGTTCAGCGATGAACCGCGCAAAAAGCGTTTCGCCGTACACGCAGCATTTTCCGCCCTTAAATTCCGGGGCCGCCCAACGATGCAAACGGTTCACGTTCCACCCTTTCGAAAGAGCAGCTGCCTGCAACACCCGGCTATCGGGTGAAAACTTCGGAGAAAGAAAAAGTGTTGGTTGCATCATCGCTTCACGAATTTTCCGACGCGCTCTTCATCCCGGAAAATATACATCCCTGAAGGCAGCCTGCTGATGTCGATGCGATTTTCCGTGCTGGTGAGCACCAGCTTTCCGTAGCTGTCATAGATCTTCCACACATGCGGTTGCGCTGCATTTGCACTGAGCGTAATCACGTCCGTTGCGGGATTGGGATGCGCCTGCAACGCTTCCGGGAAAACGAGCGATGCGATGCCGACCGGTCCCGTGCCATACGTGAAAGAAATGTTGTAGTCGCAGCTTACGGAAAGATCGTTGGGATTGTAGAGCGTCACGGTGCCGGTGAATACGGTTCCTGTCGGAACAGCAGAGGCAGGCGTGAAAGAAGAGATGAAGATCGCGAAGCCGGTTTGTCCGTTGTTCGACGTTACGGGATTGAGGTAGCTGTTGACGGCTGGCTGTGTCGAGAGCGTGAGGTACGGATTCGCATTCAGCACGCCGCTCATTTGCGGGCCGTTGAAACCCATATGACTTTGGTTCCACATCAGCAGCTCGAGCTTCTGCGTGTTCTGGTTGACATTCACGGTAAATACCTGCACGCTGTCGCAGGGGAAAAACGGGATAGCGCGAAGGTGGAGGCTGAGCAACAGCAGAAGGATCCCTGTAAAAATGCGGTTCATGGGCGAGGAGTTTCGTTACAGGGATGCGGAACTAAATTAGCGAAAAGAGAACGGACCGTTTTGTTTCCAGGATTTTACGGCATAAAAAAACCCGGACAATTGCGTCCGGGTCTTTTTCGCTGCAGCAGCGTTTATTTTACCGAGTTCACCACGGCTTTGAAAGCTTCGGGGTGGTTCATTGCGAGATCGGCGAGGGTCTTACGGTTGAGCGTAAGGCCTTTTGCGTGGATCTTGCCCATGAGATCGGAGTAGGAGAGACCGTGCTCGCGTGCGCCGGCGTTGATACGCTGGATCCACAGGCTACGGAAATTGCGTTTCTTCTGTTTGCGGTCGCGGTAAGCATACACGAGACCTTTTTCCAGTGTGTTACGGGCTACCGTCCACACATTACCGCGGGCGCCCCAATAGCCCCGGGTTTGTTTGAGCATCCGTTTGCGCTTGGCACGTGACGCTACATGGTTGACACTTCTTGGCATTTCTTGTTTCGTTTTGGTCTTCGGCGTCCTGACATTCGTGCCGGGAACTTATTGCTCGAAAACCGGGTTTAACTTTCGTCTTTCGGATTAACCCAGTGGTTACCTGCTTTCTGCGTACGTCTTACATGCAGAGGAGGGCCTTCACGTTGTTGCTGTCCGCTTTTGAAACGAGACCCGCGTGGGTCAGGCGGC
Organism: uncultured Flavobacteriales bacterium; assembly: GCA_946478675.1. Next base: position 2,490 of record CAMLEF010000200.1, read on the forward strand.
GCTTACGTGCAGTTTCCTTTTTCGTAAGAATGTGACGCTTGAAAGCATGCTTCCGCTTGATTTTACCCGTTCCGGTGAGCGCAAAGCGCTTTTTCGCACTGGAATTGGTTTTCATCTTCGGCATACTGCGCGATTTTGTTTAGCCTACGGGACATTCCGTAGGGGCTGCAAAGATAGTTAAATTGTTTAATGTTCCGGGTTTCGCATTCAAAGTTCTCACTAGAAATTGTTGATTGCGGAGTTTTCTGATAGAGAATGCCTTACGCTCTTTAATTCAACGGTTTTTCCAGGAAATCCATCAACTTTCAGCGGATGGGCGGTCGCTGACGAGGAGCTGCACCAGGAAACCCTCCGTAAAATCGTGCTTCCCCCATACGGCAAAGAATGAAATAGTTGTGCGATGCAACTAATGCGCTTAACCCGCCACCACCTGCTTCACGCCTTCTGCGTAGCGCGTTACACGAAAGTCAGGGAAACGCTTCGTGAATTTCGCGGAATCGAAAATGTAATCGCGGTCATACTGGTACATCATCTCCGGCATCTCGCGCATGAAAGGAACGAACCAGCCGGCGACTTTCAGCATCCACATCGGCATTACGCTGACTTTGTTTTTCGCATTCATCTCTTTCGCGAACAACGCTACCATTTCTCTTCCCGTCAGCGCCTCCGGATCGGTAGGAACGTGCCAGACCTGGTTGTAAGCATCAGGCGTATTGCCGAGCAGCGCGGTGGCGCGTGCCGCATCCGGCGTGAACGTGAAGCTGTGCTTCTTGTCCGCGTTGATGAACCAGTTGGCTGCTTTTCCTTTTTTGAAATTCTTGTAAACGACTTCAATGAGGAAACTCTTCTCGTTCGCCGGACCGTAAAAATCAGCAGAGCGGGCGATGAGCGCGGTGAGCTTCCCGGCTTTCACTTCATTCATCAGCATGTCTGCGATCTGTTGGCGGACTTTCCCTTTTTCGCTGGGCGGATTGAGCGGCGCTTCTTCCGTCATGTGCGGGATGGCGCTTTTGTCGTACATGTAAACGTTATCGAAAAACACCAGCTTCGCGCGATACTTCCGGCAGGCGTCGATCGTTGCGCGCATGAGCTTCGGCCACTTCTCTTCCCAAACATTGATGTTGTAATCGAAACCAACGAGCAGGTACACCACTTCAGAACCTGCGATGGCTTTCTCCACCTGTTCCGGATCGGAAAGATCAGCAGGAAAAAGCTCGTCCGTCGCATTTACTTTTTTCGGGTTGCGGCTCACGAGGCGGATCTTATCAGTGTATTTCGGAAGCTCTTTCGCGAGGATGGAACCGATCGTTCCATTGGCGCCGAGGATGGTTTGCATACAAGTCGTTTTTGGGGAAGTCGGTTTTCGCCCGTGAATATTTTAAGCCGGATAAAATTAATCCCAGTCGATGAGGATCAATCGGCATTTCCCCTCCGAAGCAGCACGGATGAATGTCATAAACCTGCTGCGGCTTTCCGCAAAACGCGGATCCATCAATGGTCGTTGGGTTTGCAGTCGCGCCAGGATCATGCGTGCATTTACCGGGGAAATTTCACTCGCCGGCATGTCTCCGAATATTTTTTTCAGGTCCGGTGACAACGGATATTCACCATAGGTCCAGCTTTGAAATTCGGAGCTTTCGTATTGAAGCTTGCGGAGGAAAGTATAATTGAACCGGAAATCGCCCAAAAAATCCTGCGACCATTTATAGCGAAACGAATCCGGCAGGCATTTCCAGAAGAACAGAGAGACGAGATCCGATTCGAAATAGCGTTTTCCATCCGCCGATATATAGCAGCGCCGTAGCGCCTCGCGTGTCTCCATAAGATCTTTGGACGTTGGATAAGCGCTTATGCGTTGGTCATAACCTGCGGGCGGCGCAGCAATGGAATCGGAAGTGGAATCGAGTAGCGAGCGGAATGCCGCAGGGAACAACCGGTTCTCATACGTCAGCGGATGATAGTTCTTAAAGAACGAATCCACACGCGCTGCATCCAACACGAGAAAACCGAACTTATCATCGTAGCCATCATTATAGGTTGTATCCTTCATGATCTTGTTACCAAAATCAGGAGTCGGCAAGCGATGCTGGCATCCCAGAAAAACGAGGAGCAACAACAGCAGCGCAGAAAAACATCGGCTTATAATTTTCGAATGCGCCATTCCTTCGGATATAAATTGTTCGCACGGTTGCCCAGCAAATTCAGCCAGCCGAGCGGAACGCCCTCATACGTCACCAGCGATATCCCTTTGCCGTTCCCTGCAATGGGAAAATCTTCTTTCGCGAGAAATTTCAATGCCTGTTCTTTCGTGACGGGCGCTTCTGAAAATGCGGGACGGTTCAATCGCAAGGAGAGCGCGGCTTCGTGCGTGGGCTTCATGCCTTTCTGGATTTCCGCCAGCGGCAAACCCGCGACCACCGTATTCAGCTTGCGGCACACCAGCTGCATGTCCTGCGAAATGCTTTTTTTGAAAACGATCACGCGCCCGTCGTGCGTGAAGAAATCGAAGAGCTGCGGCTCTTTCAGAAATGCCGCGACCTGCTCTTTTTCCTTGTGCGTGGCAAGCGTCAACGACTGTTTCAGCTTCGCCGGAGCTGACAATCCTTCCTGTGAAGTTTTGCGCAGCACGCTGAAGAAAAATCCTTCGCCTTTCACACGATGCGGGAAAAAGCGGTAACCGTAAATGCCGTTCTCCTGCGTTTCCATCACGCCCCAATCCGCAGGAAACTGCATGCGCACCGATTCAAAACCGAGCTGCGATTGCAACTGCTGCAGGTTCGATTCGTTCTCTTCTTTGTTGAACGTGCAGGTGCTGTAAATGAGCAGCCCGTTTTCCTTCAGCGCCGGCCACACATCGTGGATAATGCGCCGCTGCCGCACCGAGCAGAGATCGACATTCGCAGGCGACCATTCCTTCGCCGCTTCGGGATCGCGACGGAACAATCCTTCGCCCGAGCACGGTACATCCGCAATGACAACGTCGAAGAATTGTCGCAGCGCGCCGAACTGTTCCGGATCGGAATTCGTGACGACGTAATTGTCGCGCCCCCATTTCGCGAGATTCTCAGCAAGAATATTCGCGCGCGGACGGATCACTTCGTTGCTCACGAGCAGGCTGTCGTCGTTCAGCAGCGTGAGCGCGTGCGTGGATTTTCCGCCGGGCGCGCCGCACAGATCGAGCACGCGCAACGAATGCGAAGTGTCGACGTGCTGACGAAACACCTGTTCGATGCTCATGGAACTGGCTTCCTGCACGTAATAACATCCCGCATGAAAAAACGGATCGTGCGTGAACGAAGGCCGTTGTGGAAGATAACAACCGAATTCCGTCCAGGGAACACGCTCCAGGTTCTCCGGCATTTTTCCTTTGCGCGGATTGATGCGGATGCTGACGGGAACGGTGTCCGAAAATGATTTCTCCCAGGCGGAAAATTCTTCGCCGAGGAAATGTTGTACACTTTTGAGGTGAGCGGAAGGAAGATTCAAACCGGAGGAATTAGTATCGGATCAAAAATACAAACCCGGCGCAAAGAAATCCGGCAATAAGCCATTGCCTCTTTTATTCAGATTTTTAAATTTGAAGCGTAAAGTAATTCATTCCTGCTATAAATCTTTACAAATAACCCCAATAGCTCCGTAAGGAGTTCATTATAAATGGGCAACGCCCGGCTCATGAAGACTATTCTCGTCATCGAGGACAACCCGTCGGTCCGTGATAACCTCATCGAAATCCTTGAGGTAGGAAATTATGCTGTCCATTCCGCACCAGACGGGCGCGAAGGCGTAACGCTGGCGCAGAAGCATATTCCCGATCTCATCCTCTGCGATATACAGATGCCGGAGCTGAACGGTTTCGAAGTGTTTTACGAAGTGAACAAAGATCCGCGCACGGCCGGGCTGCCGTTCATTTTTCTCACGGCGAATACGTCGCTGGAAGATCGCATGGAAGGCCTTCGCATAGGCGTTGACGATTACATCACGAAACCGTTCGAGCCGGAGAACCTGCTGGCGCGCATCCGCAACCGCATGGAAAAGCACGAACGTCAGAAGAAAGAAGTGGCGGATCAGCTCGAAGCGTATATCGTCAACCTCGAGCGGCTGCTGGATATCACGTCACATAAAGTCCGTTCACCAATCGCCAGCATTCTCGGCCTGCTGAAGCTGCTCGAGAAAAGCGCGCCTACGGACGACCAGCTGAAGATGCTGCTTTACATCGAGCAGAACATGGAACAGCTCGACGAGCACTGCCGGCGCGTCACGGCGTACTTGCACCAGGAGCGTGAGGATAAGATGAAGGGTGGGGTGCTGCCGGTGGATTAACGGATTACCTGTTGATTTCCTATTTGGAAACAAGGGCCATCCTCAGCAGGTTTGCCGTTAAGAAATCAGCAGAAAAAATAGCGAGGGCTTTTTGCGCGGGAAGAAACCATGAAGCCCGGGCTGAATGTGCGGGAGCGCGGCTTGGTTTTTTCCTTCGGATTTTTTCTGCTGATTTTAGGCAAAGCTGCGTCAGATGGCGATTCTTTTGGTTCTTTTCTACTAAAGAAAAGAACGTCCAAAAGAATTGCTGACGCGTCATGATTACTGCGGTTGTTTCTTGACAAGCGTCACTCCATCTCCTTAAACTTCTTCACGATCTTCTCCATATCAATCCCTTTCCCCAACACCGGCTTGAAAAGATCGCCTTCGCTTTTGATGCGCGCCATCGCGTTGCGCAAATGAAAATCGGACATCTTCAATCCTTTTTTCACTTCCTCCCAATGCAGCGGCATCGACACCGTAGCGCCGGGTTTCGGTCGCACAGAGTAGGGCGCAGCGAGCGTGGCCTGCGGGCGGTTCTGTAAAAAATCGAGATACAATTTTCCGCGACGGTTCTTCGTGGCGCGCTCGATGCTCGTGAACTCCGGCAACCGCCGATGCACCAGCCGCACAATGACGCGCGCAAATTCTTTCGACTGCTCGTACGTGTATTTCGCGCCGAGCGGAATGTAAATGTGAATGCCGGTAGAGCCGCTCGTCTTCGGGTACGAAGGAACGCCGAGCTCATCCAGCACCTGCTTCGTCACCTGCGCCGCTTCGATCACCTGCTCGAATGAATTCGTGTCCGGATCGAGATCGATGATGCACCAGTCGGGATGATCCGGCTTCTGCGCGCGGCTGCTCCACGGGTTGATCTCGATGCAGCCGAGCGACGCCATGTACAGCAGCCCCGCTTCATTCGTGCACACGAAGTAATGACGATCGCGATCATCGGCGTCGCTGTGGTACAAATACGTTTCCACCCAATCCGGCGCTTTGCCCGTCACGTCCTTCTGGTAAAAGCTTTCGCCGGTGATGCCGTGCGGGTGGCGGTTCATCGATTGCGGCCGGTCTTTGAGATACGGCAGCATGATCGGCGCCACCTGGTAATAATAATTCAGCAGGTCGCGCTTCGTGATGTTACCCTTCGGCCAGAACACCTTGCTGAGATTCGTGAATTTCAATTCATGCCCGTTGATCTTCCGCACCTGCGTTTCATCCTTCGGATTGAGCAGCGTTTTCCGTTCGGATTTTCCATTCGCAACGATGATCTTCTTTTCGGAAAGCTGTTGCTGCTCCTTCGTGATTTTCTCCGTAGGCTGCTCGGTTTCCTGCACCACGTCCGCCGCTTTTTTATCCGAACGCATGCCTTCGAACGAAGGATGACGCATCACGCCGTCGCTGGTAATTTCGGCGAAACTGACTTCGCACACGAGTTGCGGTTTCAGCCAGAACGCTTCGGCATGCGGCGGGTCGGGGCGAAAGCGAGAGGGTTTATTCACGTCGGGCCTTTGCGTGAACGGACATTTTTTCGTCTCCAGCTTTTTGAACTGCGCCAGCATTTCCCGCTGCTGCTTCACGTTAAATCCCGTTCCGACTTTCCCTGTATACACGAGCTCTTTTCCTTCGAAAACGCCCACGAGCAAATCGCTGAACGGATTCGCGGAACCTACGTTCT
>CAMLEF010000201.1 GCA_946478675.1 uncultured Flavobacteriales bacterium
AACTGCAACCGCATCCCGAAGGCGGTTATTACCGCGAGCTGTACCGTTCCGAATTGACCGTGAGCCAGCCCAGCGGTTCGATGCCCTCCATGGAGCAGTTGCTTCCCGGCTCCGGCCGTTCGGCAGTCACGACGATCTATTTCCTCCTGGAGAAAGGACAAGTCAGCCGCTGGCACCGCGTCGACGCCGATGAGATATGGCATTTTTACGAAGGCGATCCGCTGAAGCTGTACCTCATGCCGCCGGATTTTTCTTCGCTGGAAATTCATCCGCTTGGCGAAGTGAGCGATACCACGCAGCCGGTGTTCGTGGTGAAAGCGGGCTGGTGGCAGGCTGCAGAACCCGCAGGAGATTATGCATTGTGCGGTTGCTCCGTCGCGCCGGGATTCGAATTCAGCGGTTTCGATTTTCTCTCCGAAGGCGCGAAAGAAACCGTCAGCGCACAACATCCGCATCTCGACTACCTGCTGTAACATGCGCTCGCATTACAACGATCATCCGCGTCCGTTCCGTCGCGCAGGGAAAACCGGCTGGATCATCTTCGGCGTGATCGCAACCAGCCGCAACACGACCAGCGTCACCTGCATAGTCCTTACCTGAGAACACGCCGGCAGGGAATGCCGGATGAAATTCCGCCGTCGCTCTGGGGCGTGGATTCACAGCTGGACGTTTACCTGGAAAAAGTAAAACGCAATCACTACAGCTCGATTTTCAGAGGATTGGTCATTAACGAAAGTGACTTTTTCCCGGGCGATTCGGCTTACATCCGCGGCAAGGTGAGACACGACACGCTATTTCTCGTCCGTTAACATCTCCGGCACGGATTTTTACCGTTCCTGTTAAAATTCATTAATTCCATCACAAAGTGGGTAACAAAACGCCACTTCCGCCGTCTTACTACTGAATCGACCTCTCAGGGTTAGGTCAGGTAAAAACAAATGAGAGGTTCTGTTTCGTGCAATTGGTGTGCAAGAAGGCCGGATTTCGCAGCTCCGGCCTTCATTTTTTTCCAGGGATTAGCATCGTTCCGCGCCGGTTGTTGTATGCCTCTGCGTCCTCCGCGCCTCCGCGGCGACAAAAATTTCGCTTTTCCCGGAAACCTGTTCAAAATTCCTCCGCCCCGCGCATCCCGCAACCTGCACCTTTTTTAGTATACTTGTGCCCGTAATCGACAATCACCAATTTATGGCACACCACGACAGCAACGGCCACGGCTCCAGCCACGATCACGACGACACCGAAGGCAGCCGCCAGTATTATTCTAAAGGATGGTACCTTCCGCTCATCGGATTGGTGGTCATCGCACTTGGATTCTCTCTTCTCGGCGGATTCGTCCTCGGCCATTCCGGCACCGACAAATGGGGCAAAAAAGCGGAATGCACCGAAGAATGCATGAAAGAATGCAAAGAGAACGGTAAAGAGTGCAAAGACATGAAAGAGTGCAAGGATCACGAAGGTGACCATGGCGATGTCAAGCACGAAGAAGTTCCGACCCACGAAGCGCCGGAAGGCAAAATGGTTCCGAACGCCGACACGGCAAAACACTAATCCATTATACTTCTTTTGAAAGGCTGCTCTTCCCGGGCAGCCTTTTCTTTTTGCTCTCAAAATAAATATTTGCCGCAGGGGCGCAGAGGGCGCGGAGTTTTCTCTGCGTTCCCTGCGCCTCTGCGGCGAACCGTTTTTGCCGGCGCAGGAAAAACAAAACGGGCTGCCCTCATGGAGAACAGCCCGCTTTAAAAATTTAAGAGAAGCTTACTTCGTCGCTTTTGCTTTCGCAGCAGCTTGTTTTTCTTCAAGCTTAGCCAGGCCGTCGCCAACGAGGAAGTCGGCATCGACGAGGATACGTCCGCAGTGCTCGCACACGATGATCTTCTTGTGCATACGGATATCGAGCTGGCGCTGGGGCGGGATTTTGTTGAAGCAACCGCCGCAGGCATCACGCTCGACCGGCACTACGCCGAGGCCGTTGCGGACGTTGGAACGGATACGCTTGTACGCGTTGAGCAGGCGGGGCTCGATCTTCGTTTCAGCAGACTTCGAACGCTCGAGAAGTTCTTCCTCTTCTTTTTTGGTCTCGGAAACGATGTCTTCGAGCTCTTCTTTTTTCATCTTGAGATCGTTCTGGCGCTCCGTGAGGGTCGCCTGGGAAGCGTCGAACAACTCTTTCTTGGCAGCGATCTGGGCTTTGAATTCCTTGATGCGCTTCTCAGCAAGCTGGATCTCGAGGTTCTGGAACTCGATCTCTTTGGTGAGCGAGTCGAATTCGCGGTTGTTGCGGACTTTGCCTTGCTGGCCTTCGTATTTTTTGATCGCGACTGCGGCGTCTTTCATCACGTTCTTTTTCTCCGTGATCTGCTCTTCGAGCGCGTTCATTTCCTGGGTCAGGTTGTTCACGCGGGTCTCGAGGCCGGCTACTTCGTCTTCGAGATCGCGCACTTCGAGCGGAAGCTCACCACGGACAACACGGATCCGGTCGATCTGGGAGTCGATCTGCTGCAGTTCGTAAAGTGAACGGAGCTTCTCTTCTACCGGTACGTCAGATTTTTCGTCAGCTTTTTTCGCTTTGGTCGTCATGTCAGATAGGTTATCGGATTGGTATGTATGGCCGTTTGGCGGACTGCAAAAGTAGGAAATTTTTGTTTAAGTCTGTCAGTTAGCAGCTCGATCGTAAACTGCTCAGTTTCAAAGTGCCCGATATCAGCAATTACAATCCGCCCTTCGCCGTCGAAAAACTGGTGGTATTTGAAGTCGGCCGTAACGAACACATCGGCGCCCGCCCGCATCGCATCCCGCAGCAAAAAACTGCCCGATCCGCCGCAAACCGCCACTTTCTGCACCATTTTGCCTTCCACCGGGGTAAAACGCACCACCTCCGCCTTCATCACCGTTTTCAACCCGCGGAGAAAATCCAGTACCGGCACCGCTTTTTCCAATTCCCCGATCATGCCGGAGCCCACCTGCTGCCAGGCGTTGTCCAAGGGAAATTGGTCGTAAGCAATCTCCTCGTACGGATGCGACGCGCGCAGGGCGGCCAGCACTTTTCCTGCCAGGTGCTCCGGGTAAATCGTTTCGATCCGCTCTTCCGGCTCGCGCATGAATTTGCCTTTTTCTCCAATGACGGGATTGGATGCTTCATTGCCGCGATACGTGCCGGGTCCGGCAATGTTGAAACTGGTGGAATCATAATTGCCGATCACGCCCGCGCCGGCTTCCCACAACGCCTGCCGCACTTTTTCCGCCGCGTCCGCCGGGCAATACGTCACCAGTTTTCGCAGCAGGCCGCTCTTCGGTGACAGGATGCGCGTCTTTTGCAACCCGAGCTTCTCCGCGATTTTCGCATTGACGCCGGTATGCACGTTGTCGAGGTTCGTATGGATCGCGTAAATGGCAATATCGTTTTTGATGGCCTTGATAATAACGCGCTCGACGTAATTTTTTCCATTGAGCTTCTTCAACCCGGAGAAAACGATCGGGTGATGCGCTACGATGAGGTTGCAGTGGTTCGCGATCGCCTCGTCGACGACTGCTTCAATGCAATCCAGCGCAACGATCGTCCCGGTAATTTCCATTCCGGCGTTTCCGGTGATCAGGCCGGAATTGTCGTAGGATTCCTGGAAGGCCGGCGGGGCCATTTCCTCAAGAAAACGGATGAATTCTGAAAGCTTCATGCGCAAATGTAAGACCGCCGCTTGAAAACCCGATCCTCAAACCCAGGTGCGCATAACAGTCGGGGAACAAGTCGCCCTGGTCCATGAAATCGCTTCCTTTGATCCAGCTGACCAATCCGGGCGAAAAGTAGAGCCAGCAATTGCCGTACAGGCTGTAGGAAACTTCCGCAAACAGGCTGACTGTTCCTGTAGGCGCCGCCTCTGCTTTCCTGTTGTAATAGCCAAAATGTTCTTCGGTATAGGTGCTATTGCCATACCTGCTGACTGTTATTTTATACGCCCACACTTCCGTGAGTGACCAGGTTCCTCCTGCGGCGAGCCCGATTCCACCGCCCCAATGCCACCGGCCATCTCCATAAAGCATACGGAGCCGCACGGATGCCGACAGGTCGGAATAGCGCACAAAATATTCGTCGGTTTCCCTGCCGGAGTACGAAGGGGTATGCGGATCAAAATAGCTCGCGTCCGTCGACCAGTTACTGGAAAGATGCCGGTATTCCAAACCCAGGCTGAGGCAGAAATGTCTTTTGCAAAGCACGCCGTAATCCAGCACTATTGCAGGCGCAAACCGTTGCGAAGAGAGCCTGCTGTCCAGGCCAGTCAGCTCACCCGGCAAATGCAGGTAAGTAACGCCGCCTTCTACTGCGAGATAGCGTTGAAAGGACAACGTATCACCAGCCCGGCAATACAAGGAGGACAGAAAAAAAATCAGCAGGCAAATGGAAAGTTTCCTGAATGTCATCATCTAAAAATACAACTTATCATTTGCAATACTAAAATGGCGTCCTGCATTACAACCGGGCAATTAACGCTGCCTCATCCACCGTATTTTCCGTCAATTCCCAGCCGCATTTCCTATTTTCGCCCCTCATGAAACTCCTCCGCCTTCTCGCCTGGCCCTTCTCCCTCCTCTACGGGCTGGTTGTGCTGTTGCGGAACAAGCTCTTCGACATCGGCATTTTGCCTTCCACAGAATTCAAAGACGTGGCGTTGATAGGCGTGGGAAATCTCTCCGCCGGTGGAACGGGAAAAACACCGCACGTGGAATATCTTGTGAAGCTGCTGCATTCGAAATACCGCGTCGGAACATTGAGCCGCGGCTACGGAAGAAAAACTTCAGGCTTCCGTCTTGCAGATAAAGACGCCACCACTTACGATATCGGTGATGAGCCGAAACAGTTCCGCCATCGTTTTGCGGACGATATTCCCGTGGCGGTCGACGGCAACCGCGTACATGGCGTGCGCAAGCTGATCGAAAAATTTCCGGAGCTGCAGGTGGTGCTGCTCGATGATGTTTTCCAGCATCGCCGCATCAAGCCGGGCCTGCAGATCATGCTGACGGATTACGCGAATCTCTTCTACCAGGATCACCTGCTGCCGACGGGCTACCTGCGCGAGCCGAAGAGTGGCGTGCGACGCGCGGATGTGATCGTCGTAACCAAAACGCCGCAGCTGTTCTCGCCGCTCGAGCGAAAACGCATCATCAAAGAGATCAACCCGCAGCCATACCAGAAAGTATTTTTCTCCTACATCACGTACGGCGATTTCATTCCGTTCGGCAATAACGCCGATTGCGTGCGCACGGACAAGGAACATTTTTTCGCGCAGAATTATTCCGTCATCCTGCTCACGGGAATCGCCAATTCGCATTCGCTGGAATATTTCCTGAAGGACAAAGTGAAAGAGCTCCTTCCGTTCCGTTTCCGCGATCACCACGAATTCATGCCGGCCGATTTGCTGCGGCTGAAAGAAATGTTCGACGGCGTTCGTTCCGTCAACAAGATCATTCTCACCACCGAAAAAGACGCCATGCGCCTGCAGAAACCGGGCCTTGCCGAATATCTCGGAAATCTTCCCGTTTTTTACGTGCCCATCGAGATCGCGTTCCATGACTCCGACGCGGTTTCCTTCAACCAACAAATCACCGACTATGTTCGATCGCATCCAGTCCACCGCAAATCACATTAAAGCACAGACCAACAATTTCATTCCTGAAACCGGCATCATTCTCGGAACGGGCCTTGGCGGTCTCGTGCATGAAATCGAAGCCGAATTTGTGCTCCCGTACGAAACGATTCCCGATTTCCCGGTGTCGACGGTGGAAGGCCATTCCGGCAAGCTCATCTTCGGAAAGCTCTCCGGCAAAAACGTTGTAGCGATGCAGGGCCGCTTTCACTTTTACGAAGGCTATACGATGCAGCAGGTCGTTTATCCCGTTCGCGTGATGAAGCTGCTCGGCATCCAGCGCCTGTTCGTTTCCAATGCAAGCGGCGGCGTCAACCCCGCGTTCGAGATCGGCGACCTCATGATCCAGACCGATCACATCAACCTGTTCCCGGCGAACCCGCTCATCGGCCCCAACGACAAACGCTTCGGCCCGCGCTTCCCCGACATGAGCGAACCGTATGATCATGCGATGATCGCGATGGCGAAAAAGCTCGGCCGCGAAATGGACATTAAACTGCAGGAAGGCGTGTACGTCGGTCTCAGCGGCCCCACGTTCGAAACGCCGGCCGAATACAAATACGTTCGCGTCATTGGCGGCGATACGGTCGGTATGAGCACCGTACCGGAAGTGATTGCCGCACGCCACATGAGTGTCCCGGTATTCGCGATGTCCGTCATCACCGACCTCGGCGTTCCCGGCAAGATCGTGGAAGTAACGCATGAAGACGTGCAGCGCGTGGCGCAGGTCGCCGAGAAGAAAATGACGCGGCTGATGAAAGAGATGATCGCGCGACTGTAATTTACGCTCGTGAAAAACAAGCTGGCGCTGACGTTGCTGTTCATCGCATCGGGATTCGTTCCGCTGTACGAGCGCATCTATTTCACCTCTTCAGCAAAAGCAACTATTGCCTTCGAAGAAACAGTCGCCGTCTTCCCGGATTTCTTTCGCACACTTTTTTCGCCTGTCGATTCCGACGTGGTGATCAGCCTGCTCTATTTCGCGATCGCCGGATTTTTCCTGTTCAGTCTCTGGCGAAAAAAACCGGCCGCCGCTTACACGCAAACCTTCACCGTCATCCTGCTGAATGCGTTTGCGCTCATCTACCTGCTGCGCCCGCTGAATAATGCCGATTCAAACATAACGATCGTCACCGGCGCAGGTTATTACGTGTATTGCGCACTGCTGCTGGCGTTCGACGCGTTGTGCTTTCTGCATTTCAAGAAACAAGCAAAAGCTGTTTAAGCAGCAAAAGAAGTTTCAAGAAAAAAAATCCGCGCAATCCGTGGCAACATTCCCTTTCTGCCGCAGACCATCGTATTCCTGCCACTTGCAAATTGGTAATTCGTAAATTCGTTACAGTGTGCGTAATTCGCATTGCACGAAATTTATTCCCATGAAAAAACTGTTACCCGCTCTTCTCTTCCTGCTGCCCGCTTTTGCCTCCGCAGAAAATTATCCTTCGCAGAACATCACGATGCTCGGCCACTGGCAGGATCCGTCGCAGCCCGCCGAACCGTATTACGGCATCAAGTACCAATCCGTTTGGGGCTGGTACCAGGCGAGCACGAACCGTGAGTACGCCATCATCGGATCTTCCACCGGCACCGATTTCATCGACGTAACGAATCCTTCCGCGCCGGTGCATTGCGATTACATTCCCGCCACGCACGGCAACCTGATCTGGCACGAGATCAAAACGTACCAGAACTATTGCTACATCGTGAGCGACGACGCCGCGCCGAATTCCTTCATCATCGCGGATATGTCGTACCTGCCCGACTCCGTGCACATCGTGCGCAACGACAACACCATCTTCGAGCGTTGCCACACCATCTTCATCGACGGCGACAAGCTCTACGGCGGCAGTGTCACGAAAGCCAACAACACGTATTACTCGATGGCCGTGTACGATCTCTCCGTCGATCCGACCACGCCCACGCTCATCCGCGCGCTCAACCAGGATTACAGCACGCCTTCCACCGTGCACGACATGTTCGTGAAGAACGACACCGTGTATGCTTCCGGCGCGTATGACGGATTGTACATCTATCGCTTCGACAACGGCAATACGAATCACTTCCTGCAGCTCGGCGCGTTGCAGAATTATCCCGAGCAGGGCTACAATCACAGCAGCTATCTCACGCCCGACGGCAACACGCTCATCTTCATGGACGAAGTTCCCGACGGCAAAGGCATCAAGTCGCTCGACGTTTCCGATTTCTCGAACATGTCGGTGAACCAGGTGTTCCGCTCCAACACCGGCAACACGCCGCACAACCCGTACATCCTCGGCAGCTGGACGCTCATCTGCGCCAACTACACCGACGGCGTGCAGATCTTCGACATTTCGAATCCCACGAACATCGTCCGCACCGGCTACTTCGACTGCGACACGGTCATCAACTACCCGAACTACACGCAGGCGTACCACGGATGCTGGGCCGTGTACCAGGATCTGCCGAGCGGTCATCTCTTGGCAAGTGATATGCAGAACGGCCTCTACATCCTCGACATTTCGCAGGCTATTCCGGTTGGCATAAAACCAATGAGCGCATCCGTTTCCATGAGCGCTTTCCCGAACCCGTTCAGCAAAAACTGTTTCGTCAACCTCTCGCTCGACCAAGCGCAGGAGATCACGTACAGCGTGTACGACAACAGCGGCCGACTCGTGCTCGAAGAAAAACAACCGATGCCTGCCGGAAATTCATTGCTGGAAATTGAATCGGAAGCATTCGCCCCGGGAATGTATTCGGTGAAAATCGAAGGCGAAACGATCCATGGAACTTCACGATTAGTGAAAGAATAATCAGGGCGTGTGGTGAAGGAAAA
>CAMLEF010000202.1 GCA_946478675.1 uncultured Flavobacteriales bacterium
CATCGTGTCAAGGTCGCCGGCTTTGTTATTGGGAACCGAAGGCGAAAATCCCTGCACGTACAGGCTGTCGTAATTGCCGGGCCGACCGAGCCATCCGCGCAGCGACGCATCGAGGTAATGCGATCCGAAATACGGCAGGCTGTAAAACGGAAGCGTTTTGAAATAACGGAAGCGTTTATCGTGGTACTGCAAACCTTCGTACAGCTTTTCATTGGAGAGAAACGCGAAATACCGCGGGAACTGGTAAACCGTATCGGGGCTGTCGGCGAAGGTGTGAAGGTCGAGGTTGAGCACGACGTATTTCGGCGGCGGACTGTTTTCAAGATAAGCTTCGAAGCCGGCGCGGATGAACGGCATCGTGGCGCCCATCATGCCGATGTTGAACGATTGCAGCTTCGTAGCGGAATCGATGACCGGCGGGTAGAACTGGCATTCGGCGCGCGAAGAACCGATGAATAAAATATCGCAGGGATGCGGCTCGAGAAAAGTTTCGCGCAGCTTGGCGAATTCCCCGGTTTTGTTGCGGCGCAGCCCGGCGTATTCGAATTCACGAACGAGGTACAGCAATGCGATGGCGGCGATAACGTAAGCAAACCTCGAAGGTTTTATAAACCTTCGAGGTTTGCTTACGTTATCGAAATTCTCCTTCATCAGAAATGAAAATAGATGAATTCGTTCGTGGTGAATTCGCCGATGGTGAATAGCGCAACAAAAAGCAGCGTGTAAAATGCGGGACGCCACCAGCGTTCAAAGGCGGGAAGGTGATTGAAAAGTCCGTGCTCTTCGTTCAGCTCTTTTGCGAAGAGGAAAAGGATCATCGCTACGCCGATCGCCAGCGGGAAAAGATCGGTGACGGTGCGCAATTCGTTGAGTGTGTTGCCGGGGTTCCAGTGCAGCGAAAAGATCTTCGAATAAAAAATCCCGAGATCGTGAAAACTGTTCGCGCGGAAAGCGATGAGCGAGATCGTATGGAAACTGATCAGATAAATCCAGCCGGTGAAATTTTTGATGGTTGATTTTTGATTTTTGATTTTTTTTCTTCGGCGAACGATTGTTTCTATGATGTACACTACGCCGTGCATGGCGCCCCAGGCGACGAACGTCCAGTTGGCGCCGTGCCAGAGACCGCTGATGACGAAGACGAGGAAGAGGTTGAGCAATTGCCGCGGGAATTTTACGCGACTGCCGCCGAGCGGGAAGTAAACGTAATCGCGGAACCAGCTCGTCATGCTGATGTGGTTGCGCGACCAGAATTCGTGCAGCGAAGAAGAGAGCAGCGGACGCCGCCAGTTGAGGCGTAATTCGTAACCGAAAAATTTCGCAACGCCCGTGGCAATGTCGGAGTAGCCGGAGAAGTCGCAATAGACTTGCACGACGAAGAAAAATCCGGCGAGCAGTAACGTTCCGCCGCTGAAGAGCTCGGGATGTTTGAAAATGGGATTGACGAAATCCGCGAGGCGGTCGGCGATGGCGATCTTTTTGAAAAATCCCCAGAGTGCGAGACGCGTGCCGGTTACGAGCCATTCGGTGTTGAAATATTTTCGTTCGTGGAATTGCACACCGAGCTGATCGTAACGCGCGATGGGCCCGGCGACGAGCTGCGGGAAAAACGACACGAACAACGCGAAGGTGACCGGATCTTTTTCCGCCGCAATTTTCCCGCGGTAAACGTCGATCGTGTAGCTCAGCGAATGGAACACGTAGAACGAAAGCCCGACGGGAATGACGATCGCTTCGATGTAATGCGGTGTGTTGCCGGAGAAGAGCGATCCGGTCCATGCGAACGTGTTGTAGAAAAACGCGAGGTACTTGAATCCGGCAAGGCAACCGATGTTGCTAAGGATGCTCAGCAGCAGCCATCGTTTCGTCGCGCGCTGCGTGTTGCGTGTTGCGGGGGAAGTATTGCGGGACTGTTCAATTTTCAGTCCGACGAGCCAGTCGATGAGCGTGGTCCCCGCGAGCAAAATTCCGAACCACGGGTTCCAGCTCATGTAGAAATAATAGCTGGCAAGGAGCAGGAAGGGATTTCTCCATTTCGCAGGCAGCAGCCAGTGCAGCGTAAACACGACCGGCAGGAAGAGAAGAAAATGGAGGGAGTTGAAGCTCACGCGGGGTGCGAATTACTAAGGGGCGAATTACGAATCAGTACGAATATACGAATGGCGATAGCAGGTATGTTCCGGCTTAATGATGATGGTGGGTCACGAATTACGAATCAGTACGAATATACGAATGGCGATAGCAGGTATGTTCCGGCTTAATGATGATGGCGGGTCACGAATTACGAATCAGTACGAATATACGAATCGCGCTTGCCGACGCGCCTTTGGAAATTTCATTAGCAGTAAATGAAAGGAGGGTGCGAATTCCGAATCAATACGAATATCCGAATCGCGCTTGCTGACGCGCCTTGGAATTCCCATTCGTATATTCGCAGTGATTCGTAATTCGTAACCCATGAAACTCTTCACTCTCCCCAACGTCATTACACTGCTGAACCTGCTCTGCGGCTGTCTCGCGATCGTTTGTGCGTTCAACGGCGAGCTCATGTGGAGCGCTTACCTCGTCGGTATTGCGGCGGTGCTGGATTTTCTCGATGGTTTCGTGGCGCGCGCGCTGAAGCAGTATTCACCGATCGGGAAGGATTTGGATTCGCTGGCGGATATGGTGACGTTCGGTGTGGTGCCGGGCGTGGTGATGTTTCATTTGATCCGTTGTTCCATTTCTCCGCTGGAGTATTCGTTTCCGCATAATTCTGAAGGATATTGGAAGATGGCGATGCTGATGCCTGCACCTTCGGGAGCGATCACGTATCTTCCTTATGTCGCGTTCCTGATCCCGCTTTTTTCTGCGCTGCGCCTGGCGAAATTCAACAACGATACGCGTCAAACGGATTCTTTCATTGGCGTGCCGACGCCTGCGAATTCCATTTTCGTGGTTTCGCTGGTGCTGATCGGTAATCATCACTTCGGCTATTTTTCCAGCACCAATCCTTTCGCGGAAATCGGGGAGTATGTAGCCGTCTCCATGAAAACGGATGTGCATACGACTGCGTCTGCCGGTTGGCTCGATCTGCTGCCGTATATCCTTTGCGGGCTTACGCTGGTATTGTCCTTTCTTCTCATCTCCGAGATCCCGCTGTTCGCTTTGAAAGTAAAAGGTTTCGGCTGGAAAGGAAACGAGATCCGTTACATTTTCCTGGCGCTCTCACTGGTGATGCTCGTGCTGCTGAAATTCATTGCGCTGCCGCTGATCATCGTGCTGTATGTGTTAATGAGCGTGGTGAATAACCTGATGAGGAGAAAAGAGAAGCAGCTGTAATAAACGAGTAGTAGGGTTACGAATTACGAATGGCTGCGATTACCGCGAATAAAGAATCTGGAATTTGAACGCAGCAATCGCGATGCAGGGTTGGGTAGTGCGATTCGTATATTCGTAACCATTCGTAATTCGTAACCCGCTAGCATGTTCAACGTTCCCAACCTTTTCTCCCTCGGAAATTTACTTTGCGGCTGCATCGCGACATTGACGGTGATCGAAGGCAATTTGTTTCCGGCTGCATTTCTCGTGATGCTGGCTTCGGTGTTTGATTTTCTCGACGGGTTTGCGGCGCGCGGGTTGAAGCAGGGATCGCCGATGGGGAAGGAGCTGGATTCGCTCGCGGACATGGTGACGTTTGGCGTGGTGCCGGGCATGGTGATGTTCCAGCTGATCCGGATGGGTATCAACATTCACGGACCGGAAAACTACGATGAGGCCACGCGTGATTGCCTGCCGTATGCGGGGTTTTTCATTCCGCTGTTCTCCGCGCTCCGGCTGGCGCATTTCAATGTCGATACGAAGCAATCCACTTCGTTCATCGGTTTGCCTACGCTGGCGAATGCGCTTTTGATCACCGGGATTCCGCTGGCGATCGGGTTGACGCAGCAGGATTTTGCAGCGACCAGCCATGGCGGCTTTCATGTGGAGCCGGGACAGGAGAACGATCTCGTTTATCTCATGATCAGCCTGCATCCGACGGACCTGTATTCCATTGCCGCGACGAATCTTTCCGGCAATCAGATTCCGTGGTTTTACGATTTGCCTGCGCTGGTGCTAATGCCTTTCTGGATGGCGGGATTGTCGGCGCTGATGTCGATGCTGCTGATCTCGAAGCTGCCGATGTTCTCGTTCAAGGTGAAGAATGTGAAGTGGAAAGGCAACGAGGTGCGTTATGTTTTTCTCGCGGGGGCGGTGTTGCTGGCGGTGTTGTTGCAGCTGAAAGCGTTGTCGGTGATTATTGTATTGTACGTACTGATGAGCCTGGTCAATTCTATGGTTGGCAGGAAAGAGCAGCGGCAGTAGTAAACGGGGCGGGTGCGAATTACGAATCACTACGAATATACGAATCGCGCTTGCTGACGCACCTTTGGAGTTTCGCAGTAAACGGGAGGCAGGGTGCGAATTACGAATCACTACGAATATACGAATCGCACTTGCCAACCCTCCTGGGAATTCCTGTTTGGCATTCGCAGCTGTTAGCAGTAAACGGGAGGCAGGGTGCGAATTAACGAATCAATACGAATATACGAATCGCACTTGCCGACCCTCCTGGGAATTCCTGTTTGGCATTCGCAACTGTTAGCAGTAAAGGGGAGGCAGGGTGCGAATTAGGAATCAATACGAATATCCGAATCGCGCTTGCCGGCCCTCAACGGAATTCCCATTCGTATATTCGTAAATATTCGTAATTCGTAACCCTTCATCTTTGAAATTGCTTCCACTTCCTGGTAGCCCCGATTGAGCGGAAAGCCCGGACGCAGGAGGACTTGCAGCGAAAGCGGGACCGTACCCCGCTGGTGAGCACCACCGCCGCTGCTCCTTATCAAAAGTTTTACACCACTGTATTGTACAGGCGCTGAGGCTTCGCTAAATGCTTATTTTTGCACCGCATTTCAATCCTCTCTCCAACATGAAATTCAAAGCAGAAATCGACGTGATGCCGCTCAAGGCGTTGCTGGATCCGCAAGGAAAAGCCGTTACCGGAAGCATGAAGAACCTCGGCCTGCCCGAGATCGAAAACGTGCGCATCGGCAAGCACATTACGCTCGAGATCGAAGCTCCGTCGAAAGACGCGGCGCATGCGAAGGTGGACGAGGCCTGCAAAAAGCTTCTCGCCAACCAGATCATGGAATTCTACGAATTCGAGATCACGGAAGCGTAATTCCGCTACTCAGCATGACAGGTGCGGAATTAAAGGTTCCGCTACCAGCATGACAGGCGTTGGATTCAAGGTGCCGCTACTCAGCATGACAGGCGTTGAATGAGTCGAATGCTCCGCTACCTGGCATGGCAGGCATGAAATTCTGCAGAACGCTTCGCTACCTGGCGCGACAGGTGTCAAACATTAACCGATGAAATTCTACCGATACCCGCTGGCCCTTATTGCGTATGCGCTGCTGTTCATTTTCCTGCTCGCGTGGGGGTGGCACCAGCTGGCGGGGCAGTCGATGGCGACGTACTGGTATTATTTTCCTGCGGGCGCCGGTGTTTTCCTGCTGATTTCTTTTTTGCTTTCAAAGCTGAAGCTGCACTGGGAGCTCGACGTGCTGCTGCAGGTGATGGTGGTGCTGGCGCCGGTGCTCTGGTACGTGAACCAGCGCGAACCGTACAAGCGGCCGGTGTATATTTTCGTGACGAACCCGGTGTACAGCGGCAAGCTGACGATCCGCTTCAACCACGACAAGAACGCGAAAACGAACGCGAACAATCCTTCCGATACGCTGTACTTTAAATTCGACGAAGACGGCAGCATCCTGCTCAACGAAGACGGCGAATACGTGCGTGAATGCATGCGGAAACGTTTGTATACGGTCTTCCCGGACCAATCACGCAAGCTGGTCCCGTTCGCGGATAAAAATCATCTTCCTTCCGATACGCTGACGAAAGTGCTCGTTGAGGATACGCTGATCGCGGAAAAAGGAAGAATGAAGGAGCTGCGTTACCGCATTGATTTTCCGCAGAAATTGAAACGTTAGGCAGCCAGGCTTCGATACGCCTCCGGCTACTCAGCCTGACTACCTAACGTTTCAATTGGGGATTTTTCAATTGAAACGTTTTGCTGTAATCAGCAGATAACTGCTGATCACCTGACGTGACGCTTTCACGGCGGTGCTCGCCTTGAGATCGGCCCAGGTCGGCGTTTCGATGTAAAAGCCTTTGTCGCCCCAGCCGAAGCTCGCGTAAGTGTAGCTGCTGTCGGCGTTGCGCACGTCGCTGTACGGAAACAGTTTCGTCCAGTCTTCGATGTCGTTTTTCGCAGGCACGGCAATATCCGTATGCACGCCGTTCGAGATCACCGCGATCGTGACGCCGTTCCCGTCCTGCCGGAAATCGTCGTTCACCGAAATGCAGCACGCGATACCCGCAACGATAAAATACAAACCGATAAAAATGAAAATACCCGCCACAATGCGTAGCAGGTATTTTATCGTTTTGCGAACGTGCTTCATCCGGTTGGCAGTTGGCAGTCATTTTTCCATTGCAGACTGCCGACTGCTTACGCGGGAACGTGTGCCGACTAATCTTCCGGCGGTTCCGGCGCTGACGAATAACCGACTTTTTTCGGCTTAAGCGTTTTCGGGAAAATGACGTTGACGAGCGCTTCGTCCATCGTGAGCAGCGTAGCGGAGATGCCGTTGGTGATGGTCATCGGCACTTCGTATTTCAGCTTCGGCTTGAAGGTTTCGTAGGTGCCGTCCTGCAGCTTGCGGTACATGGCGATGATCTTGCCGTCTTTCACATCTACCTTCCCGGCGTAACATTGCGCGTCGGCGCCGTTGCGCACGGTGATGATGATGTCATCGTACGTGCCGTCTTTCACTTCTTCTGCGCCGCGTTCTTCGAATTTCTGTTCCCATTTCGTGTAACAGTTCGAAGGCGCCGCGGTGGTGTTGCTGGCCGTTGTCGTGGCGGGCTTCGTGGCAGTCTGCGCATAACCGGCCATCGTAATGCATACGGCGATGAGGCAGGGGTAAAGTTTTTTCATGAATGGATTGGTGTTTGGTGGGAGCCGGGGCGTCCACGATAAAGATAACAAAAACGATTTACGAAGAGGGACGAATCTGCGAATCGGCCGGGGTGAATTCCGTACGTCATCGCGCATCCGGGGGTATTCGTAACGAGGCGTGATTTACAAACTCCGTACCATTCCAATCCGTGCCGCTCAATCGTGGTATTTATTCGTGCGCACCACCGCAAATACTTTCGGAACGCGCGCATCGAACACGTGCGTATCGAAGCACGCCGTTTCGATCACGTTTCCCCGGTCGTCGAAAACAAGAACGTTGAAACCGCGCTGGTCGGGCGAATAATCTTTTCCATTCAGGAACAGCTGCGCGCGGTTGCCGGTAGCTTTCCCGTTGGACGTGGCGTGAACGGAAAACACGCGGTTGCCGAACGAAACGCTGGCCGTGTCTGCGTGCTCGAATTGTTCCGCGTACAATTTTCCGTGCAGGAGTAATGCTGCGTAACCTTCGCGGAAACGCAGGCTGTCGGGATGCGCGCCGGTGCGTTCGAGGTACGCGCGGGTGCTGTCGGAAAGCGCGCTGGAACCGTCGTCGCTCACGCTGAGCAGCACGTTGTACTTTTCGTTTTCGCGCAAAAATTTTCCGAGGGAAGGCTGGCCTTCCGGCGGCACGATGCGATAGCAATCCATGCCGCGGATCATCTCGAAATTTTTCTGCGTGATCCAGAACGTGTCGCGCACGTTTTGTTCGAGGCTGTACAGGTTGTTGTGCAGATGCAACGGCATTGCGCCGCTCTTCTCCCAGCGATCGTAAACCGTACGCGTGATGTTGTCGGGAAAGCCGTAGAGCAAATTGACGCCCGGTCGCAGCGAAGGCAAGATGCTTTCCAATTCCTGCGTAATTTCCGCTTCGCGCTGCTTGACACGGTTGTTCGTTTCATTGGCGAAAAGCTGCGACTGTTTCCAGTTCCAGATGTAATAGCCCGGCGTCTTGTCGATGTTCGGAAAATCGTTCCAGTCGACCGTTTCATGGTTGTAAAGTCCTTCAACCGCGTGTTCGAAAATTCCGAATGCCGCCAGCGGGAGCGCCACCAGCCATGCGCGTGCATGATTTTTTTCCAGCTGTTCACGCAGCACGAGCACGCCGGCAATGATCAGCGGCGGAAGCGCATCCGTCATCAGCCGCGGGCCGAAGCACCAGCCGCCCCACCAGTTCGGTTGCGAAGCGATCATCATCAGCTGTAGCACGAACCAGCCCGCCATGACAAGATAGATCCGGTTGCGCCGCAGCGTTGCAGAAAAAAATCCGGCGAAGCTCAGCAGCAGCAGCGGTGTGAAGAGGAACAATCCGCGCGCCGGGCTGAACAGCAGCGCCAGCACCCGTTCGGAATATCCCGCGCCGGTGGGAGGT
>CAMLEF010000203.1 GCA_946478675.1 uncultured Flavobacteriales bacterium
GCCGCCGGCGCAGAGTGTCGTGGGGCAGCCGGAGAATGCAGCGACAGGAGCAGCGCCGCAGGTGTAATTCACCATCGCGCCCGGTCCGCAAATGTTGGCGACGATGCTTTTCGACTGCACGTAATTCGCGCCTGAAATATCATTCGCGCTCAGTGAGCGGTTCGATGTGCCGTTCGCAAGCGAATAATGCATGATTTGTCCCGGAGCGATGACATGCCCCAGCTGGTGACCGTGACCGAGCTCGTGCACGGCGACACTTTCGAAATCATATTCGCTGCCGCTCGGAAGCGACGGGCCGTATTGCCAGGTCAGCGGAGAAATGTTGCTGCCTTCGTCGAAGATGATGTCGAGCTCGTTGACGTACCAGACGATGTTCGGACCGGAAGCGCAACCCGACCAGTAGCTGTAGCATACGCCGAGGATACCAGCGGAAAGCGGTGAGGTATTGTCGAAGCAGATCACGTTGGTGCCGTCGCTCACGGCATCGTTGATGGAAGTGTTCGCGCCGATCGTCCAGTTGATGCCTGTCGTGCAGCGCCAGCTGTCGAAGGCGCGGAGGAAAGCTGCTTTCGCCGAAGCGTTGCCGTCGAATCCGGGGTTCATCTGCCAGGTATAACCGCCGGAACCGTTGTCGTCGATATGATCGGTTTGATAAGCAATGGTTCCCGAACCCGGATCAAACTCGACGTTGAGATGCGCGTAGCTGACGGTAAGCGTAGACGAGCTGGTCGTCGTGGAGCCTTGTGTAACCTGGATCGTGCCGGTGCCTGCCCCGGAAGGAACTTCCACGACGATCTGCGTGTTCGACCAGGATAGGTATTGTGAAGCAAGCGGAGTGATGTACGTTGCGCCGCCGTCATCTGCATTTTTAAATCCTACCGTGCCGGCGCCCTGCGTAGATCCGAAGCCCGAGCCGGTGATCGTAATCGTCGTGCCTGTGCCTGCTGTAATCGTAGTCGGGGAGAAGCCCGAGATCGAAACGGCCGCGAAGTTCGGGTTGATGTGCTGCGTGCTGTGAAAATTGAACGGGCGGATTTCCTGGTAAGAACCGGAAGGATTCACCACGCTGTACACCTGGTTGTCGATATCGGTGTACACGTTGAACGGATCCGCAGCCGTCTGGTTATCGATGTTGTAGCGGATGAAACCCTGTGCGGAAGCATACGCTTCATATTGCGGAAGCCCGCCGCGTGAAACGACATTGCCTTTTACGTGCTTCACCGTTTCGCAGGTAAAAATGCCGGTCTCGCCGATGCCGGCCTGCAGCGAAGGCTCTACCGTGATCTTGTCGAGACCGACAGTTCCTCCTTCGCTGAGAATTTCAATGGAGGTTGCAGCTAACGTTCCTTTGAAAATTTTGTAAACCTCCACGGTGCTTGCCGTGTAGATCATGTTGTGGTAGCTGTTCCAGAAGGAACGTTGCCCGGTCACCTTTCCTTCAATGATCAGGTCGGAAGCGGAGGTGCGCTGTGCAAGTGAAACCGGCACCATGGAGCATTGTGCCGAAACGGTAAGCCCCGCGAATACGATCAGCAAGGCAAGTAAAAGTTTTTTCATTCGAAAGCGGATTAAGCAGATTAGAGAATCTAAGCTACGAAATGAGCGCAGAAAAGGTTCCCGGGAAAAGTGTTTTCGTGATAACTTTTCCAAAGTGGTAAGGTGCGTTCCCGTAATGGGTAGTGAAATCAACAGAGCGGGGAAAAATGCGCCGGCGCAATCCGCATGGCTCATCCGTTTCCCAATGAAACTGCGGATGGAACCGAATTTGCTTCTTCCTGGCGAACTGCAAAATCTTCCGCCATGTTAAGAAAACTATTCACCCGCACGCACACGGAAATTCATCCGGAAAACTTTTACGAACTGCAATACTGGGCGCGTAAGCTCCGCGTTTCCGTTCGCGATCTCAACGAAGCCATCATCGATACCGGCAGCGTGGATATCGACGTGCTTCGCCGGCAGCTCGACAGCCGCAGACGTTTCAACCCGTTTTCATTTTTTCTCAAACGCACGGCCTGACCGCGCATGGACCTGACCGGCGGATATCCGTATTGGTTGCTGAAAACCGGTTTGCCGCACACGTATTCCCGCTTGCTGAAGGACACTTCGACGGAAGTCGTTGTGCTCGGCGCGGGAATTTCGGGCGCGCTGGCGGCGTATGCGCTGCAATCGGCCGGGATGCAATGCCTGCTCGTGGATGCGCGGGTCGCGGGAATGGGAAGCACGTGCGCGAGCACTTCGCTGCTGCAGTACGAGCTCGATCTTCCGCTGCACAAGCTCATTAAGCAGATCGGTTTCGAAAAAGCCAATCGTGTCTGGCAGCTGAACAGCGAAGCGATCGATCACCTGGAGAAAATTTCGGAAGTCGTCGGCAACAAGGATTTCTCCCGCACGGGAAGCCTGCTGTTCGCTGCGAAGTATGCGCACCTGCCGAAGCTGCGCGCGGAATTCATCGCAAGGAAAGAAGCGAATTTCAAGGTGCGCCTGCTGACGGAAAACGAGATCGGTGAGCAGTACGGACTTGCTTCTCCGCTCGCCATTTTTTCAGAACAGGGCGCCTGCACCAATGCGTATGCGCTTACACATGCTATTTTACAATACCTCTTGTCCAGGGGAACGGAAGTGTACGACCGCACGCCCGTTACGCGGATCGAAAGCGATGAACATGCGGTGCAGTTCACGACGATGAACGGTCATCGCATTCGTGCGAAGTATGTCGTGCATTGCACCGGTTACGAATCGTTGCAGTACCTGCCTCCGCAAATCGCAAAGCTGCGCTCGACGTATGCTTCCGCTTCTGTGCCGTTGACGGAAGAACGCAAGCTCTGGCCGAATAAAGCGATGCTCTGGAATACCGACGATCCGTATCTCTACTTGCGGCAAACCGATGACGGAAGAATCCTCGCCGGCGGTTGCGATGACCCGTTCTACAACCCGGCCTCGCGCGACCGTTTGCTCGGACAAAGAATTGCGCAGCTCACCCGGAAAGTAAACGCGCTTTTCGGAGAACCGTTATTCGAACCCGAATTCAGCTGGGCCGGAACGTTTGCGATAACGGAAGATTCGCTGCCGTACATCGGAACCTTCGACGGTATTTCCCGCAGCTATTTCTCATTGGGTTTCGGGGGAAACGGCATCACCTTCGCAACCATCGCTGCAGATTTGATTGTGAAAATGATCCGGGACGAAAAAGATCCGGATACAGCGTTGTTCTCCTTTACGCGATAAGAAATTTAAAATGATGAGGCGGAGACGTTATGTCTTAACACAACGGCTCCGCCCTTCTCAACCTAAACAAGCAAAAATCATTCTCATTCCAAAACAAAAACTCAATTCCAACATTGAACGTTGAACCTTAAACGTTGAACCCTGAACTAACCATTGACGACTTCACCGCCATTCGGATGCAGCACCTGGCCGGTCATGAAAGACGATTCTTCGCCGGCGAGAAAAAGATAACAC
Organism: uncultured Flavobacteriales bacterium; assembly: GCA_946478675.1. The sequence goes on from CAMLEF010000203.1 coordinate 3,460, forward strand.
GGCGCAATCTCGGAAGGCTGTGCGGCCCGTCCCATCGGTGAATCGCTGCCGAACGTTTTCACTTGTTTTTTATCCATGCTCGAGACGATGAGTGGCGTCCACACCGGCCCCGGCGCAACGGCATTCACGCGGATGTTCTTTTTGATCAGCGATGCCGAGAGCGCGCGCGTGAACGAGACGATGGCGCCTTTGGTAGCGGAGTAATCGAGCAGGTGAGCGCTGCCGCGGTACGCCGTCACACTGGCGGTGTTGATGATACTGCCGCCTTCGGGCATATACGGCAACACGGCCTGCACGAAATGAAACATCGCGAAGACATTCACCGCAAAAGTTTTCTCCAACTGCTCGCGTGAAATTTCCGTGATGGAATCTTTCGGAATGTGCATCCCCGCGTTGTTCACCAATATGTCGATCTGGTGAAACGTTTTGCCTGCTTTCTCCACCGCGTGCAAACACTGTTTTTCATTGCTGATATCGCCGGGAATCAGCAGGCAGCGGTGGCCGTACGCCTGTATGTAGTCGCGCGTGACTTTCGCGTCCTTCGTTTCTTCTTTGAGGTGGCAGATGGCCACGTCGGCGCCATGAATGGCAAAAGCGATCGCTACTGCGCGGCCGATCCCGCTGTCGCCACCGGTGATCAGTGCGACTTTTCCTTCCAGCTTGCGGCCCGGGCCGATTCCGTGCGGTTCGAACAGCGGACGTTCTTCCATCCGTTCTTCCAGTCCCGGGCGACGCTGCAGCCGGTCGGCGTGGATCTTTCGTTTCGGTTGTCCTTTTTGCATGCCTCATCCGCGTAAAAAACAATGCCATGCTGTTTTCCCAATGAAAACGCAGGAAGAAGTGTGGAAAACTGTGGAATTTGTGGAGCATCGTGGAATTTTGAGGAAGCCGGTATACGGGATTTTCTACTTTTAGCGTATGGAACTCGTAACACCTTCTCCCGGATTGATCATCTGGCTGATCGTTTCCGCATTAGGACTCGCAGCGCTCATTGGCCTCGTCATCTGGCTGATCGTTCGCTACATGAAGAAAAACGGATTATAAAAAAAGCTGCGCCCATACAGACGCAGCTTTCGTTTTTCATTGGTGAAAAATCTATCGCAATCCCTTGTTGATCTCCGCCAGCATTTCCGAGCCGGGACAAAGCTCCGTTTCGCTCAATGAATTCAACGGCTTGTCGGAGGTGCGGATGAGCGTGTGCAGATCGGGCGTGCCTTCGTTGATGTAGAGCAGGCCGGTGAGAATCTCGTTTTTCTCACGCGCTTTGTACAGCGCATTCATCGCCGACAAACGATCGTTCGGGTTCCATTCCTGCGAAAGCTTGTTCAGGTTCAGATAAGTGCCGTCGTGCATCTTGATCGGCTGCACGGTTCCTTCACCATAGCTCGTCGTGATCACTTCCTGCTCGGGAATGAAATCGACGTGCGAGGTGGCGGCCGTGTGTTCGCGCACATAGCTGTACGATTTCGTCGAGCCGGCGTTGTTGTTGAACGTGACGCAGGGCGAAATCACGTTGATGAACGCGAAGCCCTGGTGTTTCATTGCGGCTTTGATCAGCGGCACGAGCTGCGATTTGTCGCCGGAAAAACTTTGTGCGACGAACGAAGCGCCGAGTTCCAGCGCCAGTGAGGAAAGGTCGATTGCCTGGAACAAATTCACGTTGCCGGATTTGTTCTTCGAGCCTTCGTCGGCCGTTGCGGAATCCTGGCCTTTGGTGAGACCGTAGCAACCGTTGTTCATCACGATGTACACCATGTTCAGGTTGCGGCGGATCGCATGCACGAACTGGCCCATGCCGATCGAAGCCGTGTCGCCGTCGCCGGAAACACCGAAGTAAATGAGATCGCGGTTCGCGAGGTACGCGCCGGTCGCAACAGACGGCATGCGGCCGTGCACGGAGTTAAAGCCATGCGAATTGCTGAGGAAATACGCCGGCGTTTTCGACGAGCAGCCGATGCCGGACATTTTCGCAAGACGATGCGGTTCGATGTTCGATTCGAAGCACGACTGCACGATGGCAGCGCTGATGGAGTCGTGGCCACAACCGGCACAGAGCGTTGACAACGCGCCTTCGTAGTAGCTCATCGTATAGCCGAGCTGGTTCTTCGGCAGCTGCGGGTGACGGAATTTCGGGCGGATGTAAGACATGGCTTAGTTGGTTGCGGTTTGAAGATGTTTCGTGATCTGCTTGAGAATGTTCGCAGCAGTGATCGGCATGCCGTCGTAATTCAGCACGGGGATCAGCTTTTCGGGATGCGTGCCGAGCTCGATCAGCATCAGGCTGCGCAGCTGCGCGTCACGGTTCTGCTCGATGACGAACACGGTTTCGTGCGAAGCGACAAATTCCTCCACCGCTTTCGTGAATGGGAAAGAACGAAGACGAAGCGCATCCACGGCGATGTTCTGCTCCTTGAGAATGTCGATCGCTTCTTCTGCGGATTGCGTCGAGGTGCCGTAGAAAAGCAACCCTACGCTGCTGGTATTTTTCTTCTGGTAAAGCTGCGATTCCGGCACCATCGTTTTCGCCGTGTTGAATTTCTTCAGCAGGCGTTCCATGTTGCGCACGTAAGCCGCGCTGTCTTCCGTATACACGGCGTACTCATCACGTGAAGTGCCGCGCGTGGTGAATGCGCCTTTCGTCGGGTGCGTGCCCGGCAGCGTGCGGTAGGTAATGCCGTCGCCGTCCACGTCGAGGTAACGGCCGTAACGTTCGATGCGCTCCAGTTGCTCCTCGTTGAGCACTTTGCCGCGGTTGTATTTGCGCTTGTCGTCCCACTGGAACGGCGGAGAAACGTGATCGTTCATGCCGAGATCGAGATCCGTCATCAGGATCACGGGCGTCTGCAATTGTTCGGCAAGATCGAAAGCGTCGGCCGTCATGTCGAAACATTCTTTCGGCGTGCACGGGAACAGCAGCACGTGCTTCGTATCACCGTGTGAAGCGTATGCCGCTTCGAGAATATCGGATTGCTGCACGCGCGTCGGCATGCCGGTAGAAGGACCTGTGCGTTGCACGTCGATGAGCACGGCGGGGATTTCCGCGTAATACGCAAGGCCGAGAAATTCATTCATCAGCGAAACACCCGGGCCGCTGGTTGCCGTGAACGAACGCGCACCGTTCCAGCACGCGCCGATCACCATGCCGATTGCCGCAAGCTCGTCTTCCGCCTGCACGATCGCCACATTCTTTTTGCCGGTGATCTTGTCGACCCGCAATTCTTCCGCGTATCCGGTAAACGCTTCCACCACCGAAGTCGACGGAGTGATCGGGTACCACGCTGCGACGGTTGCGCCGCCATACACGGCACCGAGTCCGCAAGCCGAGTTGCCGTCGATCATGATCGCATCACCGATCAGGTTGCGGCGCTCGACGCGGAATTCGAGCGGGTAGCTGAAATTCGCTTTTACGTAATCAATGCCCATGTGCAGCGCTTTCACGTTCGGCGCGATGAGCTTTTCTTTCCCGGGAAATTGTTCGGCCAGCAATTGCTCGAGCACGCCCGCTTCGATGTTGAGGAAAGCGGAAAGCGCACCGACGTAGATCACGTTCTTGAACAGCTGTCGCTGGCGCGCGTCGGTGAAATTCTCGTTGCACATTTTCATCAGCGGGATGCCGATGTAATGAATATCCTCGCGGATGTATTCCTGGTGCAGCGGCTTGGTGCTGTCGTACAACAGGTAGCCGCCCGGGCGCACCGAAGCGACGTCGCCGGCGAGGCTTTGCGGGTTCACCGCAACCATCAGGTCGATGCCTTCGCGGCGGCCGAGGTAACCTTTTTCGCTCACGCGCACTTCATACCACGTCGGCAATCCCTGGATGTTCGACGGGAAAATATTTTTCGGCGTCACGGGAATTCCCATGCGGAAGATCGCTTTCGTAAAAAGGAAGTTCGCGCTCGCCGAGCCGGTGCCGTTCACGTTTGCGAAACGGACGACAAAGTCATTCACCTTCTCCATCACTGCAGAATTTTAGAGGCTTTGGATACGTTGTAGAAATACTGTTGCATGTCCCACGCGGAAGTCGGGCAGCGTTCGGCGCAGAGGCCGCAGTGCAGGCAGACGTTCTCGTCTTTCACCATCACGCGCTGTGTCGGAAGCTTGTCGGAAACATACAGTTCCTGCGTCGTGTTTTCTGCAGGAGCTTTGAGTCGCTGGCGCAGATCGGTTTCTTCGCCATCCGCAGTGAACGTGATGCAGGACGTCGGGCAAACGTCCATGCAGGCGTCGCACTCGATGCATTTCGTGACGGAGAAAACGGTTTGCACGTCGCAGTTCAGGCAGCGTTGCGCTTCCTTGAAACCGGTCGGCAGATCGAAGCCGAGCTCGACCTCTTTCTTGCGGTTGGAAAGCGTGACTTTTTTATCGGCCTGCGGAACGAGGTAGCGTTTGTCGCTAACTACTGCGCTGTCGTACGCCCATTCGTGGATGCCCATCTTCGTGCTCACGAGATTCGTATACGGCGAAGGACGCTGCGCAAGGTCTTTTCCGTTGCAGGCGAGATCGATCGACACTGCAGCCTGGTGGCCGTGCGCAACGGCGGTAATAACGTTCTTCGGACCGAAAGCCGCATCGCCGCCGAAGAAAACTTTCGGATGCGAAGAAGCGTACGTCACAGGATTCACCACGGGCATATCCCATTTGTCGAACTCAATGCCGAGATCGCGTTCGATCCACGGGAAAGAATTCTCCTGGCCGATCGCCACGAGCACGTCGTCCGCTTCGAAGAACACGTCGGCTTCACCGGTCGGAACGAGCTTGCGTTTGCCGTTCTCGTAAACCGCATGCACTTTTTCGAAGGTCATGCCTTTCAGCTTGCCGTTCTCCACGACAAACGATTTCGGCACGTGATTGTCGATGATCGGAATGTCTTCGTGCATCGCGTCTTCTTTCTCCCACGGCGAAGCTTTCATTTCCGCAAACGGGCTGCGCACGATGACTTTCACTTCTTCT
>CAMLEF010000204.1 GCA_946478675.1 uncultured Flavobacteriales bacterium
TACGCCGACGTGCCGCTGGCTGCAGGAACGGCGTTTGTCGCAGGATACGATCTCAGCTCGATCAAGCGCAAGGAAATTCCTTACCTGCGCCGCAAGATCGGCATCGTGTTCCAGGATTTCCAGCTGCTGTACGATCGCAGCATCAACGAGAATTTATACTTCGTGATGCGCGCAACGGGCTGGAGCGACAAGAAAAAAATGCAGGAACGCGCACAGGAAGCGCTCGATAAAGTCGGCCTCGCCACGAAGGGACACAAGCTTCCGCACGAACTTTCCGGCGGCGAACAGCAACGCGTCTCCATCGCACGCGCGCTGCTTAACGATCCCGAAGTCATTCTCGCCGACGAGCCCACTGGCAACCTCGATCCTGAAACATCCGAAGGCATCATCAAGCTGCTGCTCGACATCAGCAAGACCGGCCGCGCCGTCATCATTGCCACGCACGACATGCTCGTCGTGAACAAATTTCCTTCGCGCACGCTGAAGTGCGAGAACGGGGAAATCGTGGAAATGCAAAACGTTTAACGGTTACTGCTATAAAGAAAACGCCGAAGGAATTGGAACCTTCGGCGTTTTTTATTTACTGTTGAATCGGGCATTCGTGCATTCGGTCATTCGTGCATTCGGTCATTCGTGCATTCGGTAATTCGTGCATTCGGTAATTAGGAATTGTACCGATTTCGGATCTTCTTATTTTCTGACATTCTGAATTCAGAATGAACGGCAACCGGTTTTTCCGAATTTCCGAATGACCGAATGCCCCTTTTTTACTGCCCTTTAATCTTCAGATTTTTCTTTCCCTTCTTTTTCTTCTGCGGCTCGGGTTGCGGAGCGGGTTCTTCTTTCTTCGGCTCCTGCGGTTTTACTTCGGCCGCTTTCGGAACCGGGTTGCCGCTCGCGTCCACTTCGACGACTTCATAACCGAGCTTCGCCAGTGATGCGCCGATCTTCGCTTTGTCGCCGACAACGGAGATCACCATGTGCTCGGGATCGAGCCATTTTTTCGCGAGTGCGTCGACATCACTTTCGGTGAGGCCCTGCAGCGTTTTGTTCTGTTGCTCGGTGTAGTTCGACGGCAGGTTGTAGTCGATGATATTTTTCATGAACATCAGCTTCTGGTACGGATCTTCATACGCGAGCGCCTCGCTCTGTGAAACGGAACGCTTCGTGTAATCGAGCTCTTCCTGCGTCACGCCGTTGGCTGCGTAATCTTTGATCGTCTTCATGAATTCCGCTACTGCGCTGTCGGACGCATCCCAACGCACACCGGCATACGCGACGTACATGCCCGTATAGGTCGAACCGGTGAATTGCGATCCTGCGCCGTACGTCCAGCCTTTTTCTTCGCGCAGCTTCAGGTTGAGATGGCTGTTGAAGTTTCCGCCGAGCTCGTAGTTCATCATTTTCGCTTTGTAATATTCGCCGTTTGCGTCATAGGGCAACGCGACACGACCGATGCGGATCTCCGACTGTGCGGCCTCCGGCTTGTTGAAGAGATAGATTTTCGTCGGGCCAGGTTGTCCGGCAGGCATGATCGCCGTTTCCGATTTCAGCTGCGCGTTCGTCGATTTCCAGTTGCGGAGAAAATCCAGCTTCGGCGAAAGCTGCTGCTGCGAGAGATCGCTCACAACAATGAAGCGGCTGATGTTCGGCGAGAACATTTTGTGGTAATACGCTTTCACGTCTTCCAGCGTAATGCGCGAAACCGTAGATTCCGTTCCGATCGAAGGATAACCCATGTTGCTGTTGGAGCCGAAGAGCATGCGGTTGAACACGAAGCTTGCCATCGAGCTCGCCTGCGTCGACATGTTCGCGATGGCTTCGAGCTGCTGCTTCTTCATGAGATCGAATTCCGTCGCGTCGAATTTCGGATGGAAAAGTTTTTCGTCGAGCAGCGCCAGCGTCGGATCGAGATTGCGGCTGAGCGCCGTCACGCTGACCTGGATCTCATCGGTGGTCATGCTGATACTGACGTCGCTGCCGAGCAGCTCGAGCTGTTCTTCGATATCGCCGGCCGAATGTTTTTCCGTCGACTGGTCGAGCATCTTCACGAGCAGGTACGCGATGCCGGCCTGCGCGGTGTCTTCCTGGCGATGGCCCGCAGAAATATTCAACATGAGATACGTGCGCGGAATTTCCGTCGACTGCGTGCCGATGAGCTGCAGGCTGTTCGCAAACTGGTCGCGCCAGAGGGAAGGAGCATGCACCGCAGGCGTTGCGGTCGATTCCGGATGCTTGAAGCGATCGAAATTGTCGACGGCTTTGCGCGCGGTGAGGCCTTTGTATTCCGGGCTTTCTTCGGCGCCGGGCTTATGCGCGGGAATCATGTAATTATCCGGGCGCGCTTTCAGCTCCGGTTTTCCTTTCGGACAAACGGTGAGCACGACGGCCGGTTTATTCTTGATGTACTTGTTGTACACGCGCATCACGTCTTCTTTCGTCACCTTCTGGTAACGGTCGAGATCTTTCGCGATCATATTCGGATTGCCCGTAAACGTCTGGTAGCTCGCCAGCAATGCGCCTTTGCCTTGCACGCTCGTCATGTTATCGAGCAGGAAACCTTCGATCGTGAGCTTGTAACGTTTCAGGTCTTCATCGGTAACACCGCGTTTTTCAAATTGCGCCAACGCAACGTTGATGAGGCTGTCGGCTTCGTGTGGCGTGTGCCCGGGAAACGTGCGGATGTTCATCGCGATTTGTCCTCCAAGTTCCATTGTTGCGCTGTACATCGAAGCGCTCGCAGCGACTTTCGTCTCGACGAAGGTTTTGTAGAACACCGAATTTTTGCCTTCGGAAATGATGTTGCACAACGCATCGAGCGCCGCTTCATCCGCATCGTAAGAAGGAACGCCGGGACGGGCGATCGTCAGCTGCGGGAAACGCACGTTGTCTTCGTAAGAGATGCAACGGTCTGCGGTGAGGGCGCCCGGCATCTTCGGCATATTCTTCACTTCGGGGCCACGCGGAATGCTGCCGAAATATTTCTCGACCATCTTCAGCACGTCGGCCGTTTTCACGTCACCGGCAATTGTCAGCGTGGCGTTGTTCGGGCCGTACCAGCGCAGGAAGAAATTTTTCAGGTCCTGCACATTCACGCGGTTGAGGTCTTCGATGTAGCCGATCGTCGTCCACGAATACGGATGACCTTCGGGATACATCGCCTCGCCGATCTTTTCCCACACGAGGCCGTACGGTGCATTGTCGTAACGCTGGCCGCGCTCGTTCTTCACGGTCGAACGCTGCACTTCGAATTTATGCTGCGTTACCGAATCGAGCAGGAAGCCCATGCGGTCGGATTCGAGCCACAGCGCCATCTCGAGATAATTCGAAGGAACCGTCTCGAAATAATTCGTGCGGTCGGTGTTCGTCGAACCGTTCAGCTCGCCGCCTGCTTCGTTGATCAGTTTGAAATGTTCTTCATCGGCTACGTGCTCCGAACCCTGGAACATCATGTGCTCGAAGAAGTGCGCAAAACCGGAACGGCCTTCCTGCTCGCGCGCAGAGCCGACGTGATACGTAACGTCGACATACACGATCGGATCGGAATGATCTTCATGCACGACGAGCGTGAGCCCGTTCGGGAGAAGATATTTCTGGTACGGGATCACCAGCTTGCCGGCGCCGTTGGAAGTGACGGTCTCGACGAGTTTGGTTTTCGCCTGCGCATGCAGGAAGATCACGCCAAGCAGCAGCGCGAATGTTGAAAGAAGTTTTTTCATGGGTGTATTGGCTTAAAGCAAAAGTAGCCGCATTTGCCGATAAACACAGGACAAAAAATGACAAAAGGAGCACGGTTCTGTTCAGCGGCAAATCCTGCGCAGGAAGGATCGTCTATAGATTTAACACTTGTTATAAAGCCAATCTATTTCCCCACGTAAAAGAAGAACTATTCCTGAATTTGCTGCTTATCTTTGTACAAACATTCAGGAACTAAAAAATCACAACATATGTATCCTCCCCAACTCGTTATGCCGATGAAAGCCGAGCTCGTTAACGCCGGCTTCGAAGATCTTACCTCACCTGATGCAGTTGATGCTGCCATCAAATCGCCGGGAACGGTGCTCGTGGTGGTGAATTCCGTTTGCGGATGCGCGGCAGGTGCTGCACGTCCGGGCGTTCGCCAGTCGCTGGAAGGTGACGGCAAAAAGCCGGGCAAGCTGACGACCGTTTTCGCCGGCTTCGATACGGAAGCAGTGGTGCAGGCGCGCAAGTATTTCATGCCCTACCCGCCTTCTTCCCCGGCCATCGCACTGTTCAAAGACGGCAAGCTCGTTCACTTCGTAGAGCGCCATCACATCGAAGGCCGCTCCGCGCAGATGATCGCCGATCACCTGAAAGACGCTTACGCGGAATTCTGCTAAGAAGAATTTTTAAAAGAGAAAATCCCCTGGTGCTGCTGGGGGATTTTTTTTGTGCCTATGTAGAGATCTGCTTCTGGTATTCGCCCGGCGACGTCCCGACGATCTTTTTAAAATCACGGATGAAATGCGCCTGGTCGGCATAACCGAGCTCGTGCGCGAGGCCGGCAAACGAAATTTCCGAACCGTCTTTCAAACGCTCTACCGCATCCATCAGGCGATAGCGGCGGATCACCCACTTCGGGCTGGCGCCGACGTACTGGCTGAAGTAGCGCTGCAAGGTGCGCAGGGTTTTGTGAGAAAGCTCCGCCATCTGTTCCGCGCGGACGATCGTGCGGTCGGCGATCACGCGTTCGATGAGCTGCCGGATCATTTCCGAATCAGGAACCGGAACAGGACGGAACGACAACAGGAATTCTTCGGTGAGTTGGATTTTCTCCTCTGCCGTTTGCGCTGCGAGAATGCGCTGTTCTGCTGCACGAAAATTTCTGCCGAGATCGTTTTCCGGCGAAATCATTTTGTTCGTGATCGTATGCAGTGATCGCTGGTAGAACGGATAAAAGCCGCAGGGCCGGAATTTCACCGCGAACACATGCCCGTTTCCTTCGAGGCGTCGATTGAATTTCCCCAGATGAACACCGACGATGCGCGATGCGTTTTTCTCGAACACGAGATGCGCCGAAGGGTGCGGAAGATTTCCCGCGATAAACGGCGTTGCTTCTTCGAGCGACCATTGCACCATCCAGTAATGCTCGACGAACGGCACCAGCGCAGCGGAAGGACAATAGCGCGTGTGCTTCACCTGCTCTCCGGGAAAGCGCGTGATGATGCCACGGGATCGTTCGGTCTTCAGCATGTGTCGCGTTTGTTCAAGACCGGCGGAACGGCCCGTTTTATTTTTGCGCTGAAACAAAATTCGTGATTTATGAGCAACAAGCTGACCGCAGAAGTGACTGCATTGATCCGCGCTACGCCGCAGGAAGTATGGAACGCCTTAACGCAACCGGAATTGATCCGCCAATATTTTTTCGGCACCGAAGCGATCTCCGACTGGAAAGTGGGAAGTACGCTGCATTTCAAAGGCGAATGGGAAGGAAAACCGTATCTCGACAAAGGCTTCATCCTCGCCTCCGAGCCGAATCAACTTTTCCGATACAGTTACTGGAGCGCATTCTCCGGCATGCCCGACGTTCCCGAAAACTATGCGGAGATCACCTATGAAATTTCGCCGAAAGAGAACGGAACGGAATTACGCGTGATCCAAAACGGCATTCCCGACGAAGCGCGCAAAAAGCATTCGGAAGAAAACTGGAGAGTGGTGATCGAAGGATTGCGGAAGATCGTGCAGAAAGAGCAGTGACCGATTGATTGATTGCCGATTGCCAATTGCGGAATTTTTCACTGCAATTCACAAGTCGTTTTTTTTAACCACATAGGCACATAGAAAACATAGAAGAAAACTATGTGAATCTATGTGCCTATGTGGTTTTTTTAGCGGGCCGGCACTGTGCGCATCGGCACACCGGCACATTAGCACATCGGCAAATTATTTTTTCTCCACCACCTTCGGAACTTTGAAATAATCCGAATCGTGTTTGGGAGCGTTCATCAGGACGGCTTTGTGCGGGAGCGGCTCTTTCGTTTCGTCGTCGCGCAGGCGATTCACTTCTTCCGTCATGTAGATGAGCGGTTCGATGTTTTCCGTGTCGAGCTCATTGAGCTTTTCGACGAAACCGATCATATTGTTCATGTCGTTGATCATCTTCGCTTCGGCTTCGTTTTCGAATTCGAGTCGGGCGAGATGGGCGACGTCTTTCACCGTTTTGCTGTCGATCTTCATGGTTGACGGAGTGTTTGTGCAATGGTTTCACGAACACGATGGCGCAAAGGTACCAAATCTTCTTCGGTCATTCCTGTCGTGGGAACGGGCGCATGCACCACCACGCGCGCAATGCCGGGGCGGCCGCTGGCTTTGAAGAAACCGCCGTTCTGCAGCAGCTTCCAGTTGCCGAGATACGTGATCGGAACCACCGGCACCTGGTTCTCGATCGCAAGACGGAACGCACCATTCTTGAACGGCTTCAGCTGCCCTTTCGCTTCGATCGTCGCTTCGGGATGAATGAAAACGCTTTGCCCCTGCTGCAATCGCTCCGATGCTTCGCGGAACGCCGCATAAGAACCGGTGCGTGATTTCCGGTCGACGTAAATATTCATGTCGCGGAAAAAGATGCGCAGCAGCGGCGCTTTCTGGATCTCCGCTTTTCCCATTTGCACGAACAGCTTCGAAAGGATCACGTAGCTGATCACCGTATCGAGATACGAAGAATGATTTGCCACGTACACGCAGGGATGCGGAATTTCTTCTTCGGGAACTTCCCATTTTATTTTCACGACGATCCCCGGCAGGAACAGCACCCATCGCGCGAGAAAACGCATCAGCCGGAAAGCACGGTTGTAATTTTTCTTTTTTCCCGAAAGCAGGATCGCGAAGAACGGGTACAGCAATACGAGCCCCACGATGAAGTTGAGCACGAAAAACAGTTTCCATAAAACGCGGGGAAGCATCCCGAGGTAATGCCGGAGCATGGGCAAAGGTAATGTGCTAATGGGTTAATGTGCTAATTTGCTAATCACACAGGGCCACGCGCTGTTTAAGACATAGAAAACATATTCTGATGTGCCCTATGTGGTTCAAAAAAGTCCCGGCTGTAAAATGAAATGAACTCTATACCCCGGCCTTCATTAGCACATTAACCCATTAGCTTCCGATAACTATCAGAAAGCAAATTTTTCTTTTACCTTTGTTTCATGCAAAAGCAATTCACTCAAAACTGGTGGCGCACGGCGAACTGATTCCGCTGTGTGAAACCGCTTTGTTCTATCATAACAAAGCCCGCTGCACACAGCGGGCTTTTTGTTTTTAAAAGGAAGACTAATTTTATCCAACCCAATTCATTATCATGGCACGCATTCTTACCGGCATCCAGAGCAGCAACATTCCGCATATGGGAAATATTCTCGGCGCGGTGCTGCCGGCGATCGATCTTTCGAAACAAAGCGGCAACAACTGCATTTACTTCATCGCCGACATGCATTCGCTGACGACGGACCTTGTCGCGCATTTACGTCGTGAAAGCGCTCACGGGGGGGCCCCCACCTGGGTTGCATTCGGTCTCGACACCGATCGCAACATCCTGTTCCGCCAGAGCGACGTCCCGGAAGTCTGCGAGCTGACCTGGTACCTGAGCTGCTTCATGTCGTACCAGCGACTGCAGCTGGCGCATTCGTTCAAGGACAAATCGGAGAATCTTGCTGACGTGAACGCGGGACTGTTCACGTATCCGGTGCTGATGGCGGCCGACATTCTGCTGTACGATACGAACGTGGTGCCGGTCGGGAAAGACCAGAAGCAGCACGTCGAATTCACGCGCGACCTGGCGGAAAAAGTGAACCACCATTACCAGAAAGAAATTTTCGTGGTGCCCGACGTGCAGATCGACGAGCGCGTGATGGTGGTGCCGGGAACGGACGGCCGCAAGATGAGCAAGTCGTATAACAACTTCATCAATATTTTTCTCCCGGAAAAAGAACTGAAGAAAGTTGTGATGAGCGTCGTCACCGATTCCACCCCGCTCGAAGCGCCGAAGAACCCGGATACGGACAACGTGTTCGCGCTGTACAAATTACTGGGAACGCCGGAGCAGACGGAAGATCTGCGCCAGAAATACCTCGCCGGCAATTTCGGTTACGGCCATGCGAAAACCGCACTGCTCGGGCTCATCCTCGACCGTTTCAAAAACGAGCGCGAAGCGTACAACCGTTACATGAACGACCGCAGCCTGCTCGAAGCGGAACTGCAAAAAGGAGAAGACAAAGCCCGCGCGATCGCAACGCCGGTGCTGCAGCGCACGCGTGAAGTGCTGGGATTTTAACATCCGCTTGTTCGTGCGGCCTCGAGAACCTGTTGCATTAGAATGCGAAGGTTCCCGACTCCGCTCGAAAAAGCCGGGGAGTAT
>CAMLEF010000205.1 GCA_946478675.1 uncultured Flavobacteriales bacterium
CGCAGATCTCACAGGTAAGCCTGCACTCCGGCCGGCCTCGCCTACCCAGTGAAAGGGAATGGCATGAATTCAGCCGGAGCTGTTCCGGTACAAACGGATAAAAGATTTGCGGAACAAAAAACCTCCGGCCTTCGCGCCGGAGGTTTTTTTATGCCTGTGCGTTGATCAGGTTTATGCGCAATGATGATGCGCTTGGAGTTCCCGGTAATCACATCGCTCTCCTGACGAAGATCAATTACATCCATGCCCGGCCTCCTTTTACAGGAAAAGCAGATCATGTTGCTTTGAGTACAGCAACTCATTTTCCCATGACACTTCTTTCCTCTCTTCCCGAAGCCGGTGTTCGCAACAGCGTATTTCACACGATGTACTCCCGGCGCGCAACCCGCAGCTACCTGGAGCGTCCTGTGCCGCGTCCCGTGATTGAGCAATTGATTGACGCCGGTAAAATGGCGCCTTCTGCGATCAACCTCCAGCCTTATCGATTGCTGATCACCGACGATCCGGAAAAGATCAAACGCTTCTCGGCAGCGATCGTAAAAGCAGGAGAATCTTTTTTTCACCTCGCGCACGGCATTTCCCTCGCGGCTACGGAAGACCCGATCTTCTATCATGCGCCTGTCGTGGTATTCCTGATCGGGCCGGAAGAAGATCCGTGGGCGGCGATGGACATCGGCATGTGCGCTGAAAACATCATGCTTGCAGCGAAATCGATCGGCCTCGATACCTGCCCGATCGGGTTTGCAACGCTGATCGCACAAACGCCGGTTTTACCCGAGCTGAAGCTGGAGGAAAAAGAGAAAGTGTATCTCGCCCTCACGATCGGCTATGGCGACGACACGCCGGTGTTTCACGGCCGCCGCGACGACAACGTTTCTTACCTGTGAAGGCGAAGTTTTTCTGCGCTTAAAATTTCAACCGGCGAAACAGGAAATGTTTCGTCAGCTCCCCGGTGAACAAATACACCAGCGCGATCAGCAGCACGCAGCCCAGCACCTTCGGATCGAGCGGTACCAGGCTGAACCATCCCGCGAACGGCAGGAACGGCAGCAGCAACGTTGCCGCCAGCACCAGCAGGCTCACGGCAGCCAGCAACTTCCCGGGGCGGCTGCGCAGGAACGAAAGACGCGTGCGGATTACGAAGAGGATCAGCACTTCGGTAATAACGGACTCGATGAACCAGCCGGTGCGGAACTGCTCCTGCGAGGTGCGAAAAAAAAGATACAGCATTCCGAACGTCAGGAAATCGAACAGCGAGCTCTGCAAGCCGAAGACGACCATGAAATTGCGGATGAGCTTCATGTTCCATTTCCTGGGTTGATCGAGCATCGCGGCATCCACATTGTCGGAAGCGATCGCCAGCGAAGGAATATCCGTGAGAAAATTGACCAGCAAAACCTGGAGCGGAAGCAGCGGAAGAAACGGTAGCATCACGGATGCAATCGCCATGCTGGCCATGTTGCCGAAATTCGCGCTGGTCGTGATGAAAATATATTTCAGCGTGTTGAGATACGTTTTCCGTCCTTCTTCCACGCCGCCGCACAACACCTGCAGATCTTTTTCCAGCAGGATCATGTCGGCGGCATCGCGCGCCACGTCCACCGCATTTTCCACGGTAATGCCGACGTCCGCTGTTTTCAGCGCCGAAGCATCGTTGATCCCGTCGCCGAGATAACCGACCGTGCTGCCCGATTGCTGCAGCGCCCGTACGATCCGTTCTTTCTGCGAAGGCTCCGTTTCCGCGAAGATGCTCACCTCCGCCACCGACCGCACCAGCGCTTCGTCATTCATGCGGTGCAGCTCTTCGCAGGTGAGAATTTTTTCGGGATCGATCGACAGCTCCGTTGCAATCCGGTGCGCAATGAGGCGGTTGTCGCCCGTGATCAGCTTCAGCGAAATGCCCAAATGCTGCACGCGCCCGATCGTTTCGCGGATACCCGGTTTCAACGGATCCGCCAGCAGGATGAAGCCGAGAAAGATCATTCCCTGCTCGTCGTCTTTCGTGATCACCGGATCATCCGTGACGTCTTTATACGCAATGCCGAGCACCCTGTAACCTTCGCCGCTGTACTGGTGATATAAAGCATCCAGCGGCTCTTCCTGCAGCGGGATAACTTTTCCGTCGCGGAGCCGGATGTGCGTGCAAATTTCCAGCACGTTCTTAAAGCTCCCTTTGCTGATCATCACATGCGCATCGTTTTCCGTAACAACGATGCTCAACCGTTTACGAATGAAATCATAGGGAACTTCATCGAGCTTCTGAAAACGCGCCGCCTCTTTCTGCTCGTCGCGGCGGATCGCTTCGTCGAGCGGGTTGAGAAAACCGGTTTCGAATTTCGCATTGAGATAGGCATACAATCCGACCTGCGGATCTGCTGTGCCGTCGGCTCCGAGATACGCGTGAATGCGGACTTCGCCTTCCGTAAGCGTGCCCGTTTTGTCGGAACACAGCACATCGATCGCACCGAGATTCTGGATCGACGCCAGCCGTTTCACCACGACCTTTTTCTCCGCCATTCGTTTGGCGCCTGCAGAAAGCGTAATGGTGATGATCGAAGGCAGCAGCTCGGGTGCAAGGCCGACGGAGATCGCCAGCGCAAAAAGAAACGATTCTTCTGCCGGCTTGCCCGCGGCCAGGTTGTAGGCAAGCACAATGCCCGCCAGCACCAGCGAGATCCGGATGATCATCCGCCCGAAACGCCGGATCCCTTTTTCAAACGCCGTTTCGGTCACAATGACGCCCATCTCGCGCCCGATGCGGCCGAGCTCCGTTTCCTCTCCGACCGCAGCAAGCACGATCTCCGCTTGCCCGCTGATCACGTTGGTGCCGCTGAACACCGCATTCATCCGTGAGCCGGGAGCGGCGGAAACACTTTTCTCTGCCGGGAACGATTCTCCCGTCAGCACCGCCTCGTTCACGTACAAGTCGCGCGCGCGGAGAATCAATCCGTCACCGGGAATAATATCGCCGGCTTCGAGCTGCACGATGTCACCGGCCACCACTTCGTCGAGCGGAACAGAGCTGATCTTCCCGTCGCGCAGCACATTCGCACGCACTTTCACGAGATTGCGGAGACGTTCCATTGCTTTGCCGGCGTTGCGTTCCTGGATGAACCCGAGAATGCCGGTAAGAAAAAGCACGACGAAAATGATCAGCGAATTGCCCAGCTCGCCGAGGATCGAAGAAAGCAAGAGGGAAACCACCAGCAGCAGCACCAGTGGATTTTTGAATTGCGAAAGCAACAATAACAGGTCCCGTTGCCACGGCGCATATTCCCTGCGCTTCCGCGGACGACGTTCGTTAACCTGCTGCGTTGTCAACCCGCTTTCGGGAGTTTCCATCCGGCGCCGGAGCTCGTCGGCAGACAGGTTGCAAAAATCCAACGGAGCCATGCGGTGTCGTTACGCTGCTGGTTAACCCAAAATGGTTGTGTTGCGCCAGCGTTTCAAATGCGGAAGGCTGTTGACGGAAAGTTTGATGATGTTTTCCGGCGCCTGCATTTTCAGCAGTTGTGTTTTTACAATGTCGCTCATATCGTCGATCGACATTTCCGGGTTGACGAAAGCGCCGTCGACGTAGCAATACTTGCAATACTCGGCGCTTTTCGTGCCGTCTTTTTCGGTGCCGCGAAGCGTAACGTCGTCGATCGGCATGCTGCAGCTCTGGCAAAAATTTTTCGGTTGCATGAGTTTCTTTTTTAAGATTAATAAGCGGTCCACCCGGCGTCCGCCACGATAACGGCGCCATTGAGCAGGCTCGAATTTCCGGAAGCAAGGAACAACGCGATCTCCGCAATTTCTTTCGGCTCGCCGGCACGGATGCTTGTGCCCATGCCGAGTGAAAGTTTTGCGTAACCCAGCGCGCTCGGCTGTTTGACATCGGCGCCGATATTGGTATTTACAGCGCCGGGAGCGATCGCGTTGCAGCGAATGCCTTTGTCGCCATACTGGAACGCCACGTTTTTCGTCATGCCGATCAGCGCGTGCTTCGACGTCGTGTACGCAACACCTGCGCGCGAGCCGTTCAATCCGCCGACGGAAGCGATGTTGATGATGCTTCCTCCGCCCTGCTTCAGCATTTGCGGCACAGCGAGGCGCATCGCGTACATCGGCCCGTTCACGTTGATGCTCATCACGCGTTCCCAAACGGCATTCGTGACTTCACCGACCGGGAGAAAATCATCGAGCACGCCGGCGTTGTTCACGAGCACGTCGAGGCGGCCGAATTGCTGCACGGCAGTATCGACGAGCTGCTTCACGATTTTTTCATCGGCAACGCTCCCGGGCACTCCGAGCGCGGTGGCTCCTGTGGCGGTAATGGATTTGACTACTGCAGCCAGCCCATCTGCGTTAACGTCGGAGAGCACGAGCTTCATGCCGTTGGCGGCAAAAAGTTCAGCCATCGCTTTTCCCATGCCGGATGCGGCGCCGGTGATGACGGCAATTTTATTTTCAGTTGCTTTCATGATTCTGTTTTTTAGCGGGACGTGTTTTTTTCTTCACCGATGCAGCTTCTGCTTTGTTCATGTTCTCGATCCCCTGCAGCAGCGCATCGGGATTGAAGGAAATACTGTTGATGCCTTCGCTGATCAGGAACTGCGCGTACTCGGGAAAATCGCTCGGCGCCTGTCCGCAGAGCCCGACTTTCACACCGGCTTTTTTCGCTTTCTGGATGAGCGTGGCGATGAGCTGTTTCGCGGCATCGTCTTTTTCGTTGAACAGCGGGCTGATGATCGAGTTGTCGCGATCGATGCCGAGCGTGAGCTGCGTGAGGTCGTTGGAGCCGATGGAGAAACCGTCGAAGATCTTCGCGAATTCTTCCGCAAGCAAAATGTTCGAAGGGATTTCCGCCATCACATAAATCTCCAGTTTGTTTTCGCCGCGCACCAGGCCATGCGCCGCCATCAGGTCGACGACTTTTTTTCCTTCTTCCACCGTGCGGCAGAACGGGATCATCAGCTTCACATTGTCGAGGCCCATTTCGTCACGCACCATTTTCATCGCTTCGCACTCGAGACGGAATCCTTCACGATATCGTTCGTGGTAATAGCGGGAAGCGCCGCGGAATCCGATCATCGGGTTTTCTTCTTTCGGCTCGAACGCTTTTCCGCCGATGAGGTTGGCGTATTCGTTCGTTTTGAAATCGCTCATGCGAACGATCACTTCGCGCGGATAAAAAGCGCAGGCCACCATCGCCACCGCACGCGCCAGCTGCTCGACGAAATATTTTTTCTTGTCGGGATAGAGATGCGTGAGGCGCTCAATTTCTTTTTTCGCTTCCGCATCGGCGAGCGTGTCGTAATTCACCAGCGCCATCGGGTGTACGCGGATGCTGTTGCTGATCGCAAATTCGAGGCGCATCAGTCCTACTCCTTTTGCCGGCAGGAACGATAACGGGAACGCATTGTCAGGATCAGCGAGGATCAGCAACGGCGCAGCAGCAGGAACGGGAATATTCCGCAGGTCCTGCTCTTCTTCTTTCCATTTCAGCGCGCCTTCGTAGATCGAACCGGTTTTGCCGGTAGCGCAGGAAACGGTGATCTGCTGTCCGTCCCGGATTTTCTGCGTGCCTTCGTTCGTACCGACAACAGCCGCCAATCCCAGCTCACGCGCAACGATCGAAGCATGACTCGTTCTTCCGCCGCGGTCGGTGACGATTGCGCCGGCCTTTTTCATGATCGGGTCCCAATCGGGATTGGTGATGCCGGTGACGAGAATTTCTCCCGGCTGCAGCTTCTCGCTTTCCGCAGGCGAATGAAGAATGCGCGCTACACCGGAAACGATCTTGCCGCCAATCGCGTTGCCGGTGACGATCACTTTTCCTTTTTCCGTGAGCGTATAATCTTTGCGGACGTATGGATTGCGACGCTGCTGAACCGTTTCGGGCCGCGCCTGCACGATATACAAGTCGCCGGTCAAACCGTCCTTCGCCCATTCGATGTCCATCGGTTGCTTGTAATGCATCTCGATCAGCATCGCCCAGGCAGCGAGCGTATTGATTTCATCATCGTCGATGCAGAATTGTTCGCGTTTCGCCGGCGGCGTTTCGAGATTGCACGTCACGCGTCCCGGTTCGTGATCGACTTCCTGCGCGTACACGAGCATCTTCGCTTTCGTGCCGAGCTTTTTCTGCACGATGGCATTTTTCCCTTTGACAAACGTCGGCTTGAAAACATAAAATTCATCGGGGCTGATCGTGCCCTGCACAATATTTTCACCCAATCCCCAAGCACCGGTGATCAGCACCACGTCTTTGAAACCGGACTCCGGATCGAGCGTGAAGATCACACCGGAAGATGCGAGATCGGAACGCACCATTTTCTGCACGCCTACCGACAGCCCGACTTTCATATGCGGAAAGCCGTTGTCTTCGCGGTATTTGATCGCGCGATCGGTAAAGAGCGACACGAAACATTTGCGCACCGCAAGGAGCAGCAGCTCGATGCCGGAAATGTTGAGATACGATTCATGCTGCCCGGCAAAGCTGGCGCCGGGAAGATCTTCCGCGGTGGCGCTGCTGCGAACGGCGACGTCGACATTGCCTTTCCATTTTTCACACATCGCGCCATAGGATTCGCGGATCGCATCGCTGACACGTTCGGGCAGCGGCAGCTCTTCGAGTATAGCACGGATCGCCGCGCCGGTTTCTTTCAGGTTGGAAAAATCTTTGCGGTCGAGCGCGAACAGTTTATCCTGCACGGCATCGAATACTTTGTTTTCATGAATGAATTCCCAATACGCATTCACCGTAATGGCGAATCCTTCCGGGACGCGAATTCCTTTTTCACCGAGTGAACGGATCATTTCTCCCAGCGACGCATTCTTTCCGCCGACCAGCGGCACGTCGTTCATGGAACAGTCTTTCAGCGCGATTATCAGTTTTTCGTTATTCATCGGTAATGTTGTTATTTATCGTTCGGTTGTGTACGGAAGATGAGCAGCGGGTAAGCGGGAAAGCGGTCGCCGGAGTATCCTCCGCTTAAAAAACTTTTGAGCAGCGAACCGTTCTGCAGCGCGATGGCAAGCACGTCGGCTTGTTTCTCCTGCATCAGGCGATCGAGGCTTTGGCGAATGTCGCTGTCGGGCACGCGGCGGAAGCTCAGCTCCGTTTCCGGCCCGCAGAGCTCTTCCATTTTTTCGCGAAAAGCATTGTAAACGTCCTGGCTGATATTGGAATCATGCGCACTGATGTGAACCAATTGCGTGGTGCATTTCAGCGCGCCGGAAAATTCTTTGAGCCAGGGCAGCAAGGATTCGCTTCCGGGATAATCCCATGCAAACGCTATTTTCCCAATGGGATTAAACGTGACGCCCTGCGGGATCACCAGCACCGGCGCTTTTGCTTCCCGCGCAATATGGATCGCCACCGGGCCGAAGAGACGACGCAGCAGGCTCCCGGTTTCGCTTTCGGCAACGATGACGAGGCTGTCTTTCTCTGCCGCGCGGGCCACCGCTTCTTCGATCGTGATCACGCCGGATTCCACTTCCGACGAACAGGAAACGCGGTACGTTTTCGCCAGCTCGTCGCACCAGCCGCGTAATTGCTGCGAAGCACGGGCAGTGCGCTCATTCATCTCTTCCGTGCGATTGACCGGCAGCAGCAATTCGTTCGACACGAGCGGTTCTACGTGCAGCAGTTCCAGCGATGCGCCGATCGTTCGGCAAAAGCCGGCCGCATATTCCGCGGCATTGCGGGAAGCCGGGGAAAAATCAACAGGACAAATAATTTTCCGGATCATGAGAGGGAGCGGTAGTGATTATGCCAAAAGTAGACGGCTCGTTGCCGCAGCGGCATGACCGCACTCATCCGCGCAATTGATGCTGGTCAGTGACGACTTTTTTTCGCGGGCGTAGTTTTACTTCATTATTAATAAAAAAATGAAAAGCCAATCGCCGGAAAAAGATCCGCCCGTAAAAGCGCCGGAGCCGCACGTCCCTTCCTTGCCGGAAATCAAGCCGTTACCGGGAAAAGAGCATCCCGTATTGCCGCCGTCACCGGAGATTCGGCCGGACCCGCAGCCGGGCATCTCCCCCGCTCCTCAGCGCGAATGTTGAATTCATCAACGTTTTCATTAGGATTCGTCTGC
Organism: uncultured Flavobacteriales bacterium; assembly: GCA_946478675.1. The sequence goes on from CAMLEF010000205.1 coordinate 8,088, forward strand.
AAACTTTTTTCTACATTTACGAGGCAATGCAGACGCATCAGCTTAACGTCCTCGAAGGGGAAGCGGGATTTCGGGTATTGTTTCAGTACGCTACCATCAGCATCCTGGTGGTGGGTACGGAAGGGAAAATCGAGCTAGCTAACCCCTGTGCGCAAGATCTTTTCGGCTACACTTCAGCCGAACTGATCGGCCAACCGCGTGAAATGATTATTCCTTCCGGCGTGCTTCAGAAGCAGACGCATCACGGCT
>CAMLEF010000206.1 GCA_946478675.1 uncultured Flavobacteriales bacterium
TAAGATTTGTCGTCAGTACACTATCGCAACCATTGGAAGACGCAAGCGTGTCGGTGTAAATGCCGCTGGTGTTGTACGTATGCATTCCAACGATCACGTTATCGCCGTTGCAAACCGTCAGCGATTGCGAATTCACAATCGGCAATCGAACGGTGAGGTTCGTCGTCAACACGCTGTCGCATCCGGTTGAAGACACAAGCGTGTCGGTGTAAATGCCGGTTGTGTTGTACGAATGCGCTCCGACAATCACGTTGTCGCCGTTGCAAACGGTCAACGATTGCGCATTCACAATCGGCAAACGAACGGTGAGGTTCGTCGTCAACACACTGTCGCATCCGGTTGAAGACGCAAGCGTGTCGGTGTAAATGCCGCTGGTGTTATATGTTTGCGTTCCGACGATCACGTTATCGCCGTTGCAAATCGTCAGCGACTGTGAAGCAGCGATCGGCAACCGCACAGTAAGATTTGTCGTCACCACACTATCGCAACCGTTGGAAGACGCAAGCGTGTCGGTATAAATGCCGGTCGTGTTGTGCGAATGCGTTCCTATGATAACATTATCGCCGTTACAGATCGTCAGTGATTGTGTCGATACGATTGCAGCCGGCTGCAGGATTTGCACGAAACCGGAATCCACGCAGGCATTCGCATCGCTGACCACGACCCAATAATTTCCGGCAATGAGCGCAGCCGCCGTGTCATTACCCGTCATATCTGACCATGCATACGCATACGGAGCAGTACCGCCACCCGCGGTCACGATTGCCTGCCCGCTCGCGGCACCGTAACATTGCGCGTCGGTGTGTGTGACGGCAGCAGCAAGCACCGCAGCAGGTTCGCTGATCGTTACGCTCGCCCACGCCGTATCGTTGCAACCATTCACATCGGTGATGCGCACCGTATACATTCCGGCGGGAAGAGCATCTGCCGTATCATTCGTTTGCGCAAACGCATCGCTCCACAGGTATTGATACACTCCTGAGCCGCCGGTTGCATTCACTACGGCGCGGCCCGTCGAATCGCCTTTGCAGCGCACCTGTGAAACCGATGCCATCGATGCAGTCAGCGGAGCTGGCGGCTGTGCAATAACGGTATTGCCGGCAGTTTGTACGCCGCAGCCGTTCACATCTGAAATCGATGAGAGCGTAAACGTATTGTCCGATTCCACGAACACGACATCCACCCAATAGTTGCCGGAATTAAACGTATTGGTCGGGAACGTGGTCGATGAAGCATATTGGAAAATTCCGTTGGGTCCGTCCTCACCATTCTGCAACGCATGCAAATGACCGTTCGTCACGCCCGAGTTCGTAAAGTAAGCGGAGTTGTACGAGTAATTCCCGGTGGTCGTGTGATACGAAGCGACGTACGTCGTATTCGCTGCGATATTCACCGGCGTTGAGAAAAGTACTTCCTGCCAACCGCTCGCCGTTTCATTGATGAACGTTGCCGTTGCCAGCTGCACGCCGCTGCTGCTCCAGAGCGTACCGGTATGCGTGCCCGTATTCGCAGGCCCTTTGTAAAAACGAATGCCTTTGATCTTGCCCGGAATGTCCGAACTGAATTTCACGCCCAGCTCTACAGAACTGTTATCGCTTGCCGTGATCGTTGCAGGCACAAGCGTCGTATCCCAGATGCTTTGCGGCTGACCGGAAGAGGCCACGATTCCTGTATTGAACGGAACGCCGCTGCTAATGCCCGTGTAAGGCGAACCGTTCACCACGATATTGAAAGGCCCTGTTCCGCTGGAAGATTGGAACGTGAGATAAACATCCTGCGCAGCACAACTGGTTCCTGCGGCAATGCTTCCCGACGGCAACGGATGAACGTCAACATTGATCATCGACAGCGTGTCGCCTGTATTGGAACAGCTGGAATTATCCGTGATCGCGCTCAGCACGTAATGCATCGTCGTGTCGGGAACCGCCGTGGTGAAAAGAACATCCACCCAGTAATTCGCGTTATTTCCTGCCGCCGGAAAACCACCGCCATACGCATACACGCCGTTCGGGCCGTCGACACCACTTTGCAGCGCCGTGAGATTTCCATTGGTAAATCCGGCAGAAACGAAATACGAAGACGTGATCGCAAAACCGCCGCCGGCCGAATAATACGAAGCGATGTAAGTCGTGTTGGCGGTGATGTAAACCGGTGTAGCGAATTCGACTTGCTGCCATCCGGAAGCCGTTTCCGAAGTAAAAGTTGCCGTAGCCAGCAATGTTCCGTCCGTTTTCCAGAGTGAACCGGTATGCGTGCCGGTGTTGGAAGCACCCTTGTAAAAACGCACGCCTTTCACAAAACCGTCCACCGACGCGCGGAACTTCACGCCTGTTTCGATCGGCTGTCCATCGTTGCCGTCCGGATTCACAGGAGAACCGCTGCTGCCCCAAAGGCTCGTGGACGAAGGCAGGATGCTTGCGAACACCTGGCCCGGTGAAACACCACTGTACGGAATACCATTGACAACAAGGTTGTACGGCGGCACACCGGTCGCGCTGTCGAGGCGAAGCTGTATCACTTCTCCCTGGCAAACCGACGAATCAACGGCTGAAATATAAGCGAGCGGCGAAACACACGGATTGATCGTCGAGGAACAGTTGAAGCCGATGAACTTCAGCACGGGCGAATTCGTTGCGATCGTCGTCGACAATTGCGCTTTGTACTGGAGATAACGTGAAGTGATGCCTGCCGGCGCGCCGTTGGTCAAAGGCAGATAAGCCGTCCACGATGCGTCAGGCGCCGGCGTATTTCCGCCACGTGCCATCACCGACAAAGCAGTGCCCGCCGGAAGACTGTCGATCCAGTTGACGATTCCCCAGCTCGTCGTATCGCCGTTATCGAAAATGCGCGAAGTAAAATCTCCTGCAGTAACATAAGGCAATACCTGCAGCCAGTCGACCGTTAATGCCGGGCCGCCTGCAGGATAATCGCTGATCTGCACCACGAGATTCGCTGTGGTGGTGAGCGCGATGCCTGGTGTCGGGATAAGAACACCATCGACATAAAACGTGAAGCTTCCGTTCGCCGCATCACGCTGGATGCGATAGATGTGTTGCGCATTCAGCAAATTCGTGCCGAGCACTACGCTTTCATTGTTCGACGTGCGGGCGTAAACGTTTCCATCGTTGAGCGCGCCTCTTCCGATCACCACCCACGGATTATTGAAAGCAGCATCACCGGTAAAACCGACATTCTGGAAATTCCCCGTATTAAACGTTGCTGCAAATTCGATCGCGGAAGACGGGCCAAACGTTGCATTCGTATACACGTGCGTTCCATCTACAGCGACTGTTGCGCCATTGTAAGTCGTTACAGCGCCGGACTGGCTGTCCCAGATCTCGTCGGTCCAGCCGGACGGAACAGCAGCTCCGTTGAATTCTTCCGTCAGCATCGGCGACAGCGTCACTTCGCCATCCAGCAATTGCACGACGAGCGTGTTCGTATCGGCGCCCGCAGAAAAATCAGCAAAGATTTCGTCTTTCGCGCAGTATGAAGCGGGCATCGTGAAGCTCAGCGGCGCGGCCGGCAGCGCAGGTTCCGTCACACTGTCCGGCGACAGGTTTTCTGAAGTCACGCGATAGTAATATGTTTCGCCGGCAACCAATCCGTTCAGCACGATGGAATGCGCAGTTACCAGTGCTCCGTTGAATGCGTTGTGCGCTAACGGCGTTGCAGCCGTATCGTAATCCACGCGTGAATCAGCGGCAGCGTTGGTGGTCCAGCTGATCGTCGCCGTTCCGTTGGAATTCGGCACAGCGTTGACGTTAGTAATGACGAGCGACGGCGCGATGCTGTAAGTGGCCTCGTAATTTCCATTCACTGCGGGAACAAAAGCGTATTCGACGCCTTTGATCATTTGCTGCGTGTAAGTCACCGGCGAACCGTTCAGCGTTACACCGACGAGCAGGTTGCCGTTGACATTGACCGGCAGCATCGCGTCAAGGTTTCTCGCGTTGCTGTCGGCATTCACCGTATAGTGAAGTACGTTGCCGCTCCAGCTCATCGCGCTGAATGAAGAATTATTGCGCGCATCCGTCCACCGCAGCAATTGCGCCGCGCTGATCACCGGAACGTGATGTGCGATAGCCGACGACACGATCGCATTGGCACCCGGATGATTGAACTGGTCGAAATGCATATTCGTCACGAACACGCCGTAATAGCCTTGCGGGCCGGTAGCTTTATTCAGCAGCGAATCGCAGAACGAAGGCAACGAGATCGATGACTCGTCCGTCATTTGCGTGGGCGCCTGGTAACAATCGATCAGCGTGCCGTCCTGTTTCGCAAAACGCATCGGCATGCCCGAACCGGTAAACATGCCCGAGCGATTGTTCACCCACGTTCCGGGCCAGTAATAATAATTCACGTCGAGGCGTACACCGTGCGCAGCTTCCGCTTCCGGAACAGTGCTCCAGTCGCTCCACGCAATGCAGTGGTTGCGGTTCGTGACGGGTGCAGGCACCGAAGGAAATGCGCCCTGGAAAACCGACAGCTGGCTGCTGATCGTGCTTTCATATTGCGATGCGGTAAAATTGGAGCAGTTCGTATTTACGTGCAGCGCCACTTCGAAACCGAGACTGTCGTAATGATGCGCCATCGAATCGGTGAAAGAAGATCCGACGTACAGGTAACCGGTCGAGCGAATACATTCCCAGTCATCGACCGAACAGCCCGGCGTGCTTTGCGCAATATCGAGATCGAAACGCGGCTGCATGCCGGTATCGCCATGATCATCGCCCGTCATCACGATCGCCGCTTTGTAGCCTTTCGGCAAAAACCAGAATCGCGGCAACGGCATATGATCCATGTTGCCGGTGAGCATAATATTCGAAAGCAAATGCTGCTGCTCGTCCGCCTGCGGGATCGCCACTTTATTCAGATCGATCCAATCAGGAAAGAACTGGTCGTCCGGGCGGATCGGTCCGCTCTCTGCATCCCGCTTCTGTCCCGACCATGCAGGATTTCCCTGCCTCGTGTAAACGATGGAACGCGCAAGATCATACGTAAACGCATACGCCTGCCCGCCATTGCTGCCCACATTGCGCATCGTAACCGCCGGGTAAGTGGTAGCGGTAGCAGCATCGGAGTACAACGTAGCAATGCTCGTCGCGCCGGAAAGCTGGTAGAGATCGGCAGCGCCATGATATTGAATCGTCTGGTTGACGATGCCTGCGCCGGGTGAAGTGGCCGTATTCACGAGCAGGTATTTATCCGAAAGCGTGTTGCCCGTCGGCGTGATTCCCATCAGCGGAGCCAGTTGTGCATCGGGACTGAAAGCGATCAGCGTACCGCCGGCATTCGTCCAGTTCGTGAGCAACGTCACCTGCGCTGCATTCAACGCGATGTCGCCGACGATCACTACCTGGTAATTGTTGAGCACGTTCGCATCTACCGCCGTAATATCCATCGCGGTAAATGCATTGAAACCTTCTGCGCGCAGGATTTCCACGGGATAACGGCTGAACGGATTCTGCGAGCTGCTGATGAGCAGAATCGGTCCGCCCGGGCCTTCGGTCGGAAGCGGCGGCGGCACCGGCGCAGTCGTAAACGTCCAGCTATAATCAGCGGCCATCGCATTTCCTGCAAGATCTTTAATGCGATTGTAAGTCGTACCGCCTTTGACGGTCGCCGTATAAACGGAAGCGTAAGCCAGCGGCGACAACGGCACAAGCGTCGCACGATGCAAAGCGGCATTGTAGGAAACGACAGCAGGCACCAGCGCATTGCCGGCATCGCGCAATTCAAAAGTAGACGTGCTCAGCGTGGAAGGATCGATGCGCTCGCTGAACGTTGCGATGATCGCGCTGTTGACGCTGACGCTGCCTGCAAACGGAAGCGGTGACACGGCACTGACGAGCGGTGCAATCGTATCGGGACCGGTGCTTTCCGTAAACACCACATCCGCCCAGTAATTCGAAGAGTTGTAGGTGTTGGCCGGGAACTGCGGCTCCGAGCCGTATGAATAAACACCGTTGGGACCCTCTTCGCCATCTGCCAGCGCATGCAGCGGCCCGTGATTAAATGCGTTGACAAAAAAACCGTCGGTGTACGGATAATCGCCGGAGCTGCTGAAGAACGAAGCGACGTAAGTGGTGTTCGCATCAATCGCAACCGGCGTGGCCAGCGTTACTTCCTGCCAACCCGAAGCGGTTTCTGAAGTAAATAATTCTTCTGCGAGCAGATCGCCGTTTGCTGCCCACAGGTGACCGGCATGCAATCCTGTTGTGCCTGCGCCTTTATAAAAACGCAATGCGGTAATGTAGCCGCTCGAAGACGATTGAAATTTCACACCGAGCTCGATCGCCTGTCCGTCGTTTTCAAGCGTGTTCACAGGAACGTCCGAAGGTTGAAAAACAGTGCACGGACAAACTACCGGCGACGCCTGCGAAACCGTGTCGACAATTCCTGCAGCCGCGACTTCAAGATTTCCGGAATCATCGAACGCGCGGCTGCGGATGTTCACGGGCCCCGGCGTAAACGGCGTCCAGGTATATGACCAGGCGGTTGTTCCGTTCGCGGCATGCCAGCTTGCACCGCCATCGACAGAAACTTCGACACCGGCCACAAGAATATTATCGGAAGCGCTGCCGGTGATCGTTACGGGAACGCCGTTCGGAAGCGTGCTGCTGTTGGCTGGTGAAGAAATTACAGAGAGCGGCGCTTGTGTATCCGTCGACATCGTAGCCGGAACGAGTCCCGCCTGCAACGTCGCGGGCTGCACGCCCATATCGGCAAACAGGTTGACGGTGGCCTGCTGCATGCGAACGTCTTCTGTCGAACCGCCGCGATCGTGATTGCCGTCGAGGCCCCACGACCATTGCACGGTACCGGCGCCAAACACCAGCGCACCGCTCGCCGCACGGTACAGCGACAGGTGATGCGTGTGCGTATTCAAAACCGTTTCCGACATGCGGATGCGTCCTGCGGGAAACGAAGACGTGTATTGTTCCCAATCCCATTCGTAGCCCAGCGTTCCCGCAGAAAATACCGCCGTCTGCCCGACCGGCAATGTTGCAACCGATGTATTTCGCCAGAACCGCAGCTGCTTGTAACCATCCGGCACTTCGATCGCACCCGTTGTGCCATCCCAGCTGATCTGTCCGCTCAGGGAATTTTCCGGAGCACAACCGTCTGTCGCAGGATAATCGCAGCCGCTGCGCCACAACCCGGTCCACACATTCGGCAGCGGATCGCATTTGGTTCCGCAAACATTTTCGCCCTCGTCGCCTTCTTTGTAACAAACGAGCGTGCGGTACGGATTACCGGTATTGTCATTTTCCCAGCGCGTCTTCCAGTAAATTTCATTGCCGGAAAAAAACGCGAGATGAACACCGGCATCTCTTGCCGCTTCCACGTTTGCGCGCTGTTGCGCCGACCAGTATTCATCGTGACCGACCGAAAGAAAAACTTTATGCTGAAGGATGAGGCTGCCGAAGCGGTCGGCATCCACATTGGTCGTATAGCTGACATCGTAACCGTTCCGCTCGAGCCAGCGCACCATCGGGTATTCGGCATTGAACAGCCAGTCTTCTTCCGGCCCGCCACCGCCGCCGCCATCGCGCGTAACGAACGGACGATTGTAGCTCACTTTCGTCGCATGTCCCGAAGGATACGTGGTGGTGCCGACATAAAGGCTGTTGTCGCCGTAAACATTGTACGCCTGCCACGTCGCATCGGAAGTCTGGAAATACAAATCGGAATGCGAAGCATCGTCACGCACGATGAAAACGATGTGGCTCGCGCCTCCATTGTCCGTGCGCTCGAGTCGTGCAATGTAAATTCCCGAAACAGCCGTCGTCGGAACATCCCAGTGCGCCGATTCACTCCAGTTGCCGCAATCGACCAGCCCGGTATTCGGATCAAATAAGTCAGCAGGCTGCACCTGCGGAAGCGAAGCGGTGATGACGCCGTTGTCGATAAAGCGTGCGCCGTTTCCCTGGTAATAGCCGAGGCGAAAAATTTTCACGGAGTAAGCACTCGCGTCGGTATTGATCTTGAAATGGACGGTTTGTCCTTTGTTGACGCTGATGTCTGTTGCGAAACCCTGGATGGTCGGATCACCGGAACCGCTGACGTCCCATTGCGCAGCAGGATTGCCCGGGAGCGCATTTTCGGTTACGATTGCATTTTGTGCAGGCAGTAACGCAGGGAGCAGCACAAAGAGAAAAAACACCAGTGATGTGCGTGGCAGAACCACACGGGATTGGGTTTCCTGTTTCATAAGGGGGAATATTTGCAGGCAAACATAGCCCCGGCGGACCTTCCGGTAAATGATGAAAGGCAGGTAGCGAAGTGATGAAGATCAATCCTGTTGCGTGGAAAACA
>CAMLEF010000207.1 GCA_946478675.1 uncultured Flavobacteriales bacterium
CGTTGATCGGTTCACTGAAGCCGATGAATACGTCGCGGCGGAACGAGTGCGGATCTTCGTAATTCAACCCGATGCAGTTGATCTTTACGCCGAGTGTATTTCCGTATTTCTCCTCGGCGCCGAGCGCGATGCGTGCTGCTCCGGTTTTCAACGGCCGCAATTTCCGTTCGGTGATGCTGATGCCTTCGGGGAAAATGAGAATGGTTCCGCCTTTGCCGAGATGCTCGTAACATTTGACGAACGTTTCCTGGTTCTTGTGCATGAGCGCCGGATCGTCCTGCTGGCGATACACCGGGATCATGTTCAGCTTCGGCAAAAACCATTTCGCAAATGCGCCTTTGAACGCCGCGCCTTTCGCGAGAAAATAAATGCGACGGTTCACGAGCGTGGCGATAACAACAGGATCGAGGAACGCGCCGGGATGGTTCGCGCAAATGATCAGCGGCCCTTTGGAAGGAATACGTTCGGGATGATCGTGATAAGCGTTGCGAAAAAAAACGCGGAAGGTCGTCCGGAACAGCAGCTTTAAAATCGCGTAAAGCAAGGTCGTCGTTTGTGTGGGGTAAATCTTTTCAATGATGAAATTACATTATCGGGGAATATCTGCAATACCAGGTTCGGTCAGTCGGTCAGTCGGTCAGTCGGAAAACTGAAGTACCAAAAAGCAATACCGAATGACCGAATGACCAAATGCCCGAATGACCGATTTACCGAATGCGGCGTTTCCCTGAATGCGCCTAACTTTGATGTCCATTCCGAATTTCTATGGGTAAAACGCAGCGACAACTTTTTCTCGAGCACGTAGCACAGACTTCTCCTTCTCCGATGGCGCTGGAGATTGATCGTGCGGAAGGCGCTTTTCTTTTTGACGCTTCGGGAAAAACGTACGTCGATCTTATTGCCGGCATTTCAGTCAGCAACGTCGGGCATCGTCATCCGCGCGTTTTGCAGGCGATCCATCACCAGCTGGAACGTTACATGCACGTGATGGTGTACGGCGAATACGTGCTTTCTCCGCAGGTGAAGCTGGCGGAAAAAATCGCATCGCTCCTGCCCGGTCCGTTGCAGAGCGTTTATTTCACCAACTCCGGCGCCGAAGCGATCGAAGGTGCCTTGAAGCTCGCTAAACGCGTGACGAACCGCAGCGGCATCGTTTCTTTCCGCAACGCGTATCACGGCAGCACACACGGCGCGCTCAGCATCATGGGCAGCGAATTTTTCAAGAACTCGTTCCGCCCGCTGCTGCCCGGCACCACATTGCTCGACTACAACAGCACCGAAGAATTTCACCTCATCGACGAGCATACCGCTTGCGTCGTGGTGGAACCTGTACAAGGCGAAGCCGGTGCGATCGCTCCGCAAAAAGGATTTCTCGAAGCGTTGCGCAAACGCTGTGATGAAACCGGCGCACTATTGATCGCAGATGAAATCCAAACGGGATTCGGCCGCACAGGAAAAATGTTCGGCTTCGAGCACGCGGGCATCGTTCCCGACATCGTCGTTTTTGCCAAAGGCCTCGGCGGCGGTTTGCCGATCGGCGCATTCGTTTCTTCGCGCGAAAAAATGCTGCAGCTTACAGAGCAACCGGTGCTCGGCCACATCACTACTTTCGGCGGCAACCCGGTGTGCTGTGCCGCCGCGCAGGCCACCATCGAAACGATCCTCGAAGAAAAGCTCGTCGAAGGTGTTGCCGCAAGAGAACAGATCATCCGCGAGAAGCTGCAGCATCCGTCCATTCTTTCGCTGCGCGGAAAAGGTTTGCTGTACGCCGCCGTGCTCAAAGATGCAGCCACCGTTCAGCGCGTCATTGCCGCATGCGTTGCGAAAGGCGTGATCACCGACTGGTTCCTCTTCTGCGATAATGCGCTGCGGATTGCGCCGCCGCTGAATATCCCGGAAGGAACGTTGGAAGAAGCGTGCGCTGTAATTGTGAAAGCGATGGAGAATACGCAGAAGTAGATTAACCGTTCGTGCCCTGATCAACATTTCGTTGCGGTGGTACGCGTTGCGAGTTGCGAAGTTTCGGGTTGCGGGGTTGCAAGGGTAGAGAGAACTTAACAAGAATTAATTCCCGCGCACCATCGCAACACGCACCACGCACCGTTACTTTCCTATCTTTGCCCCACACTTTTTCCCAATGAAACTCCATCGCGAAGGCACGCTCACCATTACCCTGGCGCTTCTTTTTGTTCTCGTCGTCAACACCGGCATGTACCTCATCTTCCCGCAGTTCGGGATCTGGAACGGTATCGCGCTCGTCCTGACGCTGGCGCTGCTCTACATCATCCTGCAATTCTTCCGCAATCCTCCCCGCAACACCGTTACCAACGCCGAGCACATCATCGCTCCCGCCGACGGCAAAGTGGTCGTTGTTGAAGAAGTGGAAGAACCGGAATACTTCAAAGGCAAGCGCCTGCAGGTTTCCATTTTCATGTCGCCGTTCAACGTGCACGTGAACCGCTACCCGATCGCCGGCACCGTGCAGTATGTCAAATACCATCCCGGTCTTTACCTCGTTGCCTGGCATCCTAAATCGTCCACCGACAACGAACGTTCGACGGTGGTGGTGAAAGATGAAAAAGGCCGTGAAGTGCTTTTCCGCCAGATCGCCGGCGCGCTCGCAAAACGTATCGTTTATTATTCGAAAACCGGTGACAAAGCGGAACAGGGCGGCGAAATGGGCTTCATCAAATTCGGCTCGCGCGTCGATCTTTACCTCCCGATCGGAACCAAAATAAATGTTAAACTGAATGAAGCGGTGCGCGGCGGAGAAACTGCGATTGCAACATTTCAGTAAATTTGATAAGCCCCAGTACAAAACAACATCAAACCTTCACATCATGAAAAAGCTTCTTGTAGTTCTCGCACTCGCAGGTATGGTCGGCAGCGTTTCCGCAGCAACCGTATCCACCCTCAACGGCAAAACGGCAATCGTTTCCGTAACCGGTGACAAAGACAAAAAGAAAGAGAAAAAAGGAAAAAAATCCTGCTGCTCTTCCGAAGCTGCTGACGGCAAATCCTGCTCGAAAGACGGCAAACAGGGTGGCTGCTGCAAAGACAAGGAAAAAGCGAAAGAAGACAACAAGTCTTCCAACCCGCAATAATTTTCCCAGGTTAACCGCCCCTCAAACGAGAGAACTTCCCCGCTTCACCAGAGGCGGGGATTTTTTATTTCTGCAGGAGTTGTAACAATTCGTTCAGCGCGGCGATCTCGTACGTCACTTTTTCTTCGTGCGGTCCTTTCGCGGGATTGAAGAACACCTGGTCGATGCCGGCTTCTCTTGCGCCAACAATATCCACGTGCAGGTCATCGCCGATCATGAGCGATTCAGCTTCGATGGCTTTTGCTTTTTTCAGCGCGTGACGGAAGATGCGCTTGTCGGGTTTGGAATAGCCGCAGCCTTCCGAAGTAACGATGACGTCGAAATACGGCTGCAGCCCGCAATGTGAAAGTTTGTGCTGCTGCACTTCAGGAAATCCGTTGGTGATGATGTGCAGTTTAAAATCGTTTCGCAGCGCGTCGAGCAATTCGATCGCGCCGGGAATGAGATTTTTTTTCTGCGGCGCTTCGGAAATGTAATCATGATCGAACTGCGCGGCGAGCGCATCATCGTGAATTCCGAAATGCGCCAGCGATTGCTTGAAGCGCAAAGCACGCAACGTCGCTTTATCGATCAGCTTGCGGCGGTAACGGTCCCAGAGCAAATCGTTGTAGCGGTTGTAATGCCCGATAAAAACCGGCGCCGATTCGATACCGCGTTCCTGCAAACCATAACGGTGAAACAGCTCGGCCAGCGTCTCGTGCGCGTTCCGTTCCATGTCCCACAGCGTGCGGTCGAGATCGAAAAAAAGATGACGGTAACGCGACATGCTAATGACCGGAATAAGGAATGTACTGCGAAAGCTTCAGGTATTGCGCGATACCGTTCAGCACCAGCGACCAGAGCACGAGCGAAACGAGCATGTACAAAATCACCGGCTTGCGTTTGCGGAAAAAATGCGCGGCTACGATCACGCCGATCGGGATCGAGATGATGCAGGGCGTGATGAAGGCAATACCCGTGAGTCCGAATTTCGATTTGATGCGTACGATGAAGCGGCGGTTGCGCGTGAAGTTGCGGCGCGGCTTTCGCTCGATGACGGAAGCGGGACGACGCAGGAATATCGACTTCACCACCGCAACCGAATGCCGCCACCAGGACGCGATGTTGGCGCCCGCAAAATAAAATGCGAGAATGCCGATTATCCCGCCCATCGTGGTAATGGTGAAGGACTCGCCGAAATTGAATCCGTAACGTTCCGATTCGAACGGCGCGAATAAAAATTTGACGCTCGCAATCAGGCCGACCTCAGCAATTTTTAGCCAATGTTTAACCTGTTCCGCATCCATCATAAGAAAACCGATTACACTTTTTCGCCGAATGCAAGATCTCCCGCGTCGCCGAGACCCGGAACGATATACGATTGCGCCGTCAGCTCGTCATCCACCGCGCACGTCCAGATCGTCGTGTTTTCCGGCAGGTTTTTACGAACGTAATCGATGGCGTGCATGCTCGAGATGACGGAGAAAATATGCACGTGCTTCGGGCGGCCGCGGCGCAGCATCGCCTGGTAAGTGAGTACCATCGAAGTGCCGGTAGCCAGCATCGGATCGCAAAGGATCAGCTCCTTTCCTTCGATCGGAGGACAAGCCATATAGTCGACGTGCACATCGAAGGTGCCGTCTTTGTGATGCACGCGATACGCAGAAACGAACGCATTTTCCGCTTTGTCGAAAACACTCAGCACACCCTGGTGCAGCGGAAGTCCCGCGCGGAGAATGGTCGCCACCACCGGCTGCTCTTTCAGCACGGGAACCTGCGCAATGCCGAGCGGCGTCGTTACTTCCTGCGTTACATATTGCAGCTTCTTGCTGATCTCGTATCCGACCAGCGCGCCGATCCGCTCGAGATTGGTACGGAAACGCATGCTGTCTTTCTGAATCTGCGTGTCGCGCAGCTCAGCCATATAACAGTTCAACAGGGACGATTGTTTACTGAGATCGTTGATCATAAGCTGGTGTTTGGCCGGGGCGTAGCTCAGTTTTTCAGCAGGCTGAGCGGCCAGGGAAGGCGATTGCACCGGGCTTGTAAATATACGCATTCTTTAGCGCCGAATCCGCGGTAGAAACGCGCCAGCCCGGGATCGTTGCTGCCTTCAAAATCGAGCACGAGATTTTTATGCGCGTTCTCCACAATAAAACGATCGATGAGCAGGTACATGGCGCCCGCTTCTTTCCCTTCCTCACCCATCCCGGAAAAAAGGAAAATGACTTTGCCGTTCGCATCCACGAAGAACGCTCCCGCCAGCAACTTTCCGTCTTTATCCGTGACGCCGCGCGCATGCAATTTTCCTCTCGCATCGAGCGCCTGCAGCAAACGGCGCAGCAGGTCGTATTGCGGCTCCTGCAGGGCTTTCACATCGCGGCCGCGACCGGTGCGGAACAGCGTGATGATCTCTTCGCGCGAAGGCGTATCGGTCAAAACCAATTGCTGTTGCTCTGCTTTGCGGATATTGCGCCGCGTATTTTCCGCGTAGGATTTCCGCAGGCTTTCCACGGAGTGAATGAGGTCGAGCTCGTGCGTGAGATTCGGGCGGTATTCGAAATCGTTGCCGACGACTTTATTGAACGTGTTGAGATTGATTTCCCAGTAACGGAAAATCGGTGGAACAGCCTGCAGGAAACGGTGCACGTCTTCGGCGGTCAGCTTGTTCACGGAAAAAACGCCGAGCTGCTGCGTGAAGAACGGCGGGAAGAGATAACGGATGCCGATCTTTTTTCCCGTCGGCAGCGGCATCACGCTTTTGTATTCTCCTTCCACGAGCGCTTCCCATTGCGGACTGACGACGTCGAGGTACCACGAATACGCGTAGATGATCCCGTTGAACGATTTGCGGATGCATTCGTCCCAGCGTTCGCGGTCGATCTCGTGACTTCCCAGGTGGCGGATGCTGCTCATGCGCGGGCGGGTTGTGGGACTGCTTCTTCGACAATCGCTTCGTACACCGCGCGCCAGCCTCTCCACTGCTTTTCGTCGCTGAGCGTTTCATTATGCCAGAGCGACATAAAAACACCGTCGACTTTTTTCACGTCGTGGATGATCTGCTTCACGCGCGTGATCGCTTCTTCCGGAGAAAGATGCATGTAGAGATTGAGCGTCGCGTCCATCACGGCAAACGGATGAACACGCAGCGACGTTTCCGATTCGAAGTCGAGATCGTAAAAATAAAACGGCGTGCAGATGCCGGCGCGGAAACCGATCTCATTGGCGAAACCCATCGAATAATCGTCGGTGATGTCGCGCTCGATCAGGTGACGATACGTATTCGGAAATTTCAGCATCAGGAAATGCTGGCGGCTTTTCGTGATATCGCCGTGCAGGATATTTTTCAGGCGGGAAATTTCCACCTGCAACCGCGACGGTTCTTTATTCGAGCCGAACGACGGATGCACGCCGACCTGCGCGTAATCGGAAATATGACGGATCAGCTCGCGGAAACGGCGGTTCTGCGTCGAGATGTTTTTATCATTCACCCCGTAATCGCCGACCAGGAAAAAGTAGATCGGCTTCAGGTTGTATTGCTTCTGCAGCGCGAGCTGGTAAGTGTACGTATCGTACGGATCTTTCTGCAGGCCGAGCAGCACGCGCGTTCGCAGGCGGATATCTTCGAAATTGAAATTGATCAGCGCTTTCACATAACCGCCGATCGTGCGCATGAAACCTTTCTGACGGTAAGCAAACGCATTATCAATGTCGATCGTCGGGATGTAGGAATAGTTTTTTCGCTTGAAAACGAGTTTCGGAAATTTCTCCTGCAACTTTGCCATGACGAGCAGCGCCCATTCGTTGATCACCGGTCGCAGGAGAAAACCGTGCTGGTAAGCCAGGCTGTTCTTCGCATCGAAACGATCGATGTTATCGCGGATATGCGGAAGGTATTCTTCGTAACGGCTCACGAGATAAAATCCCGCAGCGAACGGATCGAACGGCAATGCCGAAGCTTTTCCGGTGGCGAAGAAAACTTTATTTCCTTCCCATTCGAACACGGAAATATTCTGTTCGTTGATGCCGGTTTCGAACAGGAGATTCCGCGAATAAAAGAACAGCTCGTCGGTGAGCGGCTGTTGCGCATAGCTCACGCGCGGCCCTTCCCACGCCAGGAATTCCTGCGGGTTATCCGTTACACGCAGCTCCAGCCCCAGCAGTTCGCGGAAATACAGCCGGAACATGTAGCGCGCCCGGTTCGTCAGCTTGTGGGTATAAACGAGAACGGTGCTCATGCGTCGAGGTGGCGCAGCATTTCACGGCAGATGAATTCAGCGGCATGGCCGTCGCCGAAGAGTTTAGGGAATTCGCATTGCCGTTGCAATAACGTATCGACAGCCGATTCTATTTTATCACGGTCGGCGTCCACAAGCAAAGCCGCGCCGCATTCGACGAGCTCGACCCATTCGGTTTCTTTGCGGAAGATGACGCAGGGTTTTTCGAAGAAGAACGCTTCTTTCTGTACGCCGCCGGAATCGGTGAGCACGAGCTTTGCATGCTGCTCGAGGCGGAGCATATCAAGGAAAGAGGCTGGCGGCAAAAGCAGCACGTGATCTTTAATCAGCTCTTCGAGGCCGGGCGTCTTTGCCATTTCTTTTCGCGTGCGCGGATGCAGCGGCAGCACGACTTTCATTCCATGTTTGCGCGAGACGTTCACCAGCGCCTGGAAGATGGCGGATAAGCGCGCAGGATCATCCGTATTGCTGTCGCGGTGAATCGTTGCAAGAAAATACGCGCCGCTTTGCAGCCGGTTTTCTTCGAGGATGCGGCTGCGTTCCCCGGCCAGCTTCGCGAAATACAGGCTGTTGTCGTACATCACGTCGCCCGAATGATAGATCACCGGGTGATCGGCCGTAGCGCGTTTTTCCGGATCGGTGCCGTTGATGCCTTCACGCAGAAGGTTGCTGTAGCCCGCTTCCGTCGGTGAAAAAAGCAGCGTCGAAACGTGATCGCACAACACGCGGTTGATCTCTTCCGGCATGCTCTTGTTGAACGAACGCAGCCCGGCTTCGATGTGCACGATCGGGATGCCCGGCTTGGAGGCCGCTACCGCACCGGCCAGCGTCGAATTGGTATCGCCGTAAAGAACAACCGCGTTGGGCTTTTCTTTCAGCAGGATTTCCTCCAGCGCTCCGATCATGGCCGCCGTTTGTTTGCCGTGTGAGCCGGAACCGATGTGCAGGTGATGATCGGG
>CAMLEF010000208.1 GCA_946478675.1 uncultured Flavobacteriales bacterium
GCCGCTGTCGCGCGCTACGATGATGTGATCGCGCTGCCGGGGCCAGTCTTTTTTCCGGTCCGACCATCCGCCGATCGTATGCGTATGCCGGCCTACGCGCACCTGGTAAGGATGTTTCAGCTGCCGGTCTTCATCGATTTTCTCGTTCCGGTTGAGTTGGTCGTCTGCGAGCGTATGCACCCCGATCTCGTGCGAGAGCATGCCGACGAGGTCGCCGACGGAAGCCTGGCGCAGGAACCAATGTGCCACGTGCACGCGGATGATTTTTCCATTCTTCCAGGTAGAAGCCGGGTTCGCGCCGTACTGCTGGTCGATCTGCACTTTGACTTCCGAAATTTTCGGCGAATCGATGTGCTCGAGCGATTCGCGCAGATGCTTCAGGGCCTGCGCCAGCTTCGTTGTGTCTTTCTTCCGTCGCACCTCTGCATTGCCGGGGCCGCTGCTCACTTTGATCAGCTGCGCCACTTCCGCGGAAGAAGAAGAAACGGTTTTCCGCTGCAACGTTTGACGGTTGTCGCGGAGCGCGATGGAATTTCTCCCGCCGGCGGATGCTGCTGCTGCGCTGTGCGCCGTTTTTTTTATTCCGGAGAGTGACGTTTCCATTGGCAAAGGTGTTCGTTCGTGAATGATTTAGTTCGCATTCCCCGTATGCGGATCGTGGCGGTCGCGATCTTTCTTCAGCAGCTCGTAAACAATCGCTCCGTCTTTTTGCTGGAGGCCGAGCGAGTGAACATACTGTTGAATCTTCTCGTCCGTCGTTGTCGCGAAAGCTTTATGCTCCCCGGCTTCCCGCCGCACATGTCCCTGCCCGGTTATCCACGCAGCAGCGAATCTTCCTTCGCCTTGCCGGACGTAGTGCACAAATCCTTCCCACTTCACTGCATGCACGTACCATTCGTGCAGCATCGTTGCATACAACGCATGGATCGTGCTGTTCAGGTCCATGTTCAGCGCGATGACGATACGCAGCCCGGTATCGTGCGGGATCTGGTCGTCGATGGCCATTTCCCACAGGTTTTTGAATTGTCCGACGTCATCGCCTTTGTAACCGTTCTTGCCGAAGTAGATCGTCGTTCCTGCAAAGGAGTTCATCACGTGCCCGCGCACACCGTGAAAGACGACGTGCGTATTTCCCTGTGCCAGCGGCGAGCCGGCAAGAACAGTGGCTTTGAATTGTTCGACAGCTTTCGTCATACGTGTTTGCTGCGGGATGGTCAGATCGTGCTCGGGAACGGAAATCACTTCGCGCTGCACCGGCCCGTTGGCGGAAGATTGTCTTAACGGCTGAACGGAAGTATTCGCTTGTCGCTGCACCGCTTTCGCGCCCATCACATCCGCTTCTTTCTCGAGCGAAACATCGTCGTTCACATTCACTTTCGATTTCAATTGCATCGTCGGCTTCACGCGTCCTTGTTTTTGCTGAACGACATGCCACGCTTCGTGCGGCAAATGTTTCTCCTGTCCCGGCGCCAGATGAATGTTCGTTCCCTGCGCGTAAGCGTGCGCCTGCAGCTGCGCGGGCTGTGAAGAATTGTAATGCACTTTCACATCGTCCATCGAATGACCGGAAAGATTTTCAATTCCGGATTTCAATTGATCGGGCAGGCCGGTGCTGTTCGCTTTTTTCTGCACGGGCGCTTCTCCGCCGTTCCACAATTTCCGTTGCGCGACGGTTTGCGGGCGGTTGTCTTCGAAGGCTTGCGTTTTCGCCTGGACAACGTTTCCTGCCGCCGTCGATGCGACAACTTCCTGCTGTTGTTTCGGTTGCTGTTCGTTCATTTTTACAACGCTTTACCGGTGTTTTTATCGTGGCGCTTATGATCGTTGATCAGCTTTTGTGCGACCAATGCTTCGGTCTGCTTGGGGAGCCCCAGCTGTTTGGCAAGATCGGTCAGCTGCTCGTCGGTCATGTTGGCATAGTCTTTATGCTCTTCATCTCCGCGTGCTACATGTCCTTTCTTAAGTACCTCATCAAGCACGTCGTGACCTTGTTGATTGCGGATGTACACCACCAGCGGTTCCCACTTGACGGCGTGAATAAACCATTCGTGCAGCATCGTTGCATACAATTCTTCGATGGTCGTATTCACCGACATGTTTACCGTGATCACTACACGCAGTGCAACATTGTCGGGCGGCGGATGCAGCGCGGTGGTATTCCATACCTCGGTAAACTGCGACGGATCGTCACCGGTATATCCGTTCTTGCCGACGTAGAAAACGGTGAGCCCGTAATCGCCCCATTTCGGATAATTTTTTTTCGAGGCGCCATAGATCGCCACCTGGTTCGCGCCTTGTGCCAATGGCGAAGCGTTCACCACTTTGGAAACAAATTTGTTATACGCCTCGTCGAATCGCTGCTGCTGCAGCGGCGTCAGGTCGCCATCGTATTTGTGGACCGTTCGCTGTACCGGGCCATCGGCAGATTTCTGTTTCAGTGCGTGCAGGTTGGCGGTTTGCAGCTGCACGGCTTTCGCGCCCATCACATCCGCTTCCTGCTCCAGCGAAACATCGTCGTTCACATTCACTTTCGATTTCAACTGCATCGTCGGCTTCACGCGTCCCTGCTTCTGCTGCACGACATGCCATGCTTCGTGCGGCAAATGTTTTTCCTGTCCCGGCGCAAGATGGATGTTCGTTCCCTGCGCATACGCATGCGCCTGCAGCTGCGCAGGCTGCGAAGAATTGTAATGCACTTTCACATCGTCCATCGAATAGCCCGACAAATTCTCAATGCCGGATTTCAGCTGGTCGGGAAGACCGGTGCTGTTCTCTTTTTTCTGAACGGGCGCAGCAGCATCACCGCTCCATAATTTGCGTTGCGCGATGGATTGCGGGCGGTTGTCCTCGAGCGTAATCGATTTCGCCTGCACCGTTTTTTCGCCGTGCACAACGGAAGATGATTTTTCAAAAGCTGCATTTTCACTTTTCATGAAAAAGAAATTTCAGTGTTCGTAGAACAGACCCGCTAAACCGGTTTCAGCCGGTCATCGACTTCAAACCTGGCGACCAGTGTACAAATCGCAGTGGCGAGCGGAAGCCATTGATCGGGCGGAAGCATACCCATGCCTTCGAGGTCGCGAAGCTCAAACAGCGCCAGGGTTCCATCCGTATTGTAAGCGCCAATTCCTTCACCGCCTACAGGAGGATGCGGCGCGTAACCCGGCGGGGGCGACATCAAATCTTTTCTGCCGCCATTGACGACCGATTCGATCCAGTCGATTCTTTGCGGACCCTCATAACGATTGCCGTCTGCAGCGGTGTATTTTCCAGGGAACATGGCAACGTCCAAAGGCACTTCGGCCCTGATCTCGTCAGGAAGTTTGCTATTGTCCCAAAGCGTCTTCATCAGTAACTGTGCATTCGGGCTCATGCTGGCGAACATGGAGTGAAAGTCCGTTCTGGGCATCAGCGGGAACGCATATTTTGCATCGTCCAGGTCGCGCCCGCTGTTGATCTCCGCATCGCTGATCGTTTTAAGAATGGCCGCTAACAGTCCTGTGGTTTCTTTTTTCTCCTGTTCAGGCAGAATATCCCAATTCGCACCGTTTGCTACCACTGCGTTTTTCATTATCTCCTGCGCACGGGCCAGTGAAAGGCCCAGGTCCTGGACTACCGTACGGGATGCAACCACCTTCTCCATGGTCATTTTCTGCATTCCCCGCTTTCGTTTTTTCGAATGCTCATCCTCCTTTTCCGTACCCATATTTACCAGGGTAGTGAACAGCTCGCCGATATTCACCATCGCAACGCCGATTGTCGCCTGTGGTTTGGCTATGATTATCGAATTTTTGGAATTAATGCGGTTATACTTCATGCCGGTATGCACTTTTGCAAAATCATTTTCTGCCCCTTGCAATTCGGTGATGCCTTTGGGGCCCGTGCCGGTTTTCAGGCTCGTCGCCATCGCCACCATTTCTTCGATAGTGGCTTTCACTTCTGCCCAGGTCGATAGCGCCTTTGTAACAAATTCCACATTCCCGTTATCGGCTGAAACACCTGCAAGCTTGTTCGGCGTTTCGTAAAGGATGGCTTTCGTATGGTTAATTCCCGTCCAACTATCACTCTTCTTCTGTTTTCCCTGGAACCGCCATTCTTTACTTCCGGTCGATTCGAATTCAAAACCGACTTTTCGCTGCACTACGCCATCAATGCTTTTTTTCTGCAGGAGAATGTCGCGGCCGTAGGAATAACGCTGCAGCGCTTTTGCTCCCATCACGTCCGCTTCCTGCTCGAGCGAAACATCATCGTTCACATTCACTTTCGACTTCAATTGCATTGTCGGTTTCACGCGTCCCTGCTTTTGCTGAACGACGTGCCACGCTTCGTGCGGCAAATGTTTTTCCTGTCCCGGCGCAAGATGAATGTTCGTTCCCTGCGCATAAGCGTGCGCCTGCAATTGCGCGGGAGCCGATGAATTGTAATGCACTTTCACATCGTCCATCGAATAGCCCGACAAATTTTCGATGCCGGATTTCAATTGGTCGGGCAGGCCGGTGCTGTTTGTTTTTCGCTGGACGGGCGCGCCAGCGGTATTCCACAATTTGCGTTGCGCCACCGACTGCGGACGATTATCTTCCAGGCACACGGCAGATCTTCCGGCTGCCTGTGCAACCGGTAAGCGGTCAAATGAATGACTGCGCGTGGTGGATAACAAACCGTCGTGGTGTTGCATTGTCGGTTGTTTATTAGAACACGAAACCAGCAGCGGCCCTGGGACCGCTTGCCGGCTTCAGCAATTTCCGTTGTGCAACGGAGTGTTGCCGGTTACCGGACAACTGCATCCCGGCACGTGGTTCCGCAAATGTTCCGGCGCCCGATGCCGCAGTGGTATTTTGTTTCGTTCCGAATTCGTTCGTCATCTTACGGGATCAAAAGCCGGTTGTCATCAGAAAGGATTGTTCAGCGTGGCCAGTTTCGCATTGCTGAGTTTGAGTGCAGCGATACGGTTCCGGAGTGCCGTAAGGATCGCGGCGTGCTGTAAACCTGAAATGGCGGGCGTGCCGGACTGATGTCCCCCGTGAATTTTTGCGGGAATATTGGACGCCGCATAGTTTACTGCATTCAACGCATGGGTGACGACGAGCTGCACTTTCGCTTTGCCGGTTGCGCCGATCGCCTCGTCGCTGAACGTGTCCAGCAGGTGGTTCTGCAGCGCCTGTGCGTAGTTGCCGTTTTCGACGAGCACTTTCTGATTGGCTGAAAAGGCGTTGTCAAACCGCGTGGCCGAAGCGCCGTGCGTGGTTTTGTGACGGCGGTGCCAGTTACGCGGCAACGGAACGGCAACGCGGTGCATCGAAGCATTATCGTTGGCGCGCGCAGCTCCTCCGCGTTGTGAAGCATCGTGCGGGCTGTGATCGATCTCTACGCTTGCCGTATCGAAATCGAGCAGCGCCTGTCCTCTTGCCACGGCGCCGAGGCTGGCCAGCTGACCTTTCAGGTAGAGGTAGCGGCCGTGTGCATAACTTCCCTGTGGATAGTTCTCATATTGTTTGATCGTGTTGGCAAGAATGGTTTTGAAGCCGCCTTTTTTCAGCGCCTTCTTCACTTTCAGCTTGCGGACCAATTCGCGGTCCTGGTCGTTCTTCAGCCTTCGCGCCACGCGGGCCGGGTCATTCCGCAAGCCATACACTTTCGTCGGGCGAACTTTTTTCGCAGCACGTTTACGTGGCTTACGGACCCCTTTCGGCATCCGCTGAAGTACGGTCGACGGGCCGGCTAACGCACGTTTCGGCGCTGCTGTTTCTTCATCGGCCTGTCGCTGGAAAACGGGCGCCTGTTCACGGTTGTCCTGCAATATAACCGCCTGCCGCTGTTCGTGTGCTGCTGCGGTAATGCCGCTGGTGGCTGTCGATCGGACGTTGAGATGTAGCGTCATTTTCTTTCCTTGCGCGTAATTAGTTGGTGCGGTCCGATGAACATTATCAATGGCGTGGCGGCTGCGGTGCTGTGCCCGGCGGGCGAGCGAACGGTGCTGCTGCCGCGAGCGAACGGCTGGCGGGATAACCACCTTGCATCGGCACATCGTAATATTCTGCCGCGCCGGCAGCCGGCAACACCTGGAAATGCTCACGCGCCGGGATCGCCGTTCCGTCGGCCGTATGCGGCGCTGCAGCGGCGTACTCATACGTTGACCGGTAATCACCGCCTCCCCGGCGCCGTAAGCCCTGCACAAGCGAATTGCGCGCGCCCATGTTGAAATCGTGGTCTTCCGGAACGTAATTCGTTCGCGAAGAAGTCGTGGCCGCATCTCCGTCGGCGTGGTCTACCGCATGCCCGCGCCCATAACTCGTTCCGCTGGCGGGATCGACAAACTCTGCCGAGTGCATCGGGTAATTCCGGTGTCCCCTGAATGTTCCTCCCGAAGGAGCTGCGGCCGTCATTGCGCCCAGCACGCGCGTACGTCCCGGCACGGGCGAGGTCGGATCATCTTCGAAAGAACGATATGATAAGCGGCCACCGACCTGTTGCGTAGCGATCTCCAGGTGAGGAGAAGCCGGCCGCGCGATCGGATCACGCTCGAGGTCATAAGGTGCGCCGGCGCCACCGGTCCAGGAATAGCCGTGCGAAACGGGCGGAAGGAGCGCGGGCGGCAGCGCATGGAAAGCCGCCGGCATCGCAGCGGGATCGTAACGCGAAGCACGTACGCGCGCAGGAGCAGCAGCAGCAGGAACGTGAGCAGGAGCGGCAGGCGCTGTAAAATAATCTGCGATGCCACCGATCGCTCCGCCGACAGCGCCACCGCCAAGCAGGCCCACAGCGGTCGGAACCAGCGACAGCCCACCGGTAGCCACAGCGGCTATTCCTGCGCCTGCCAGCGCGCCGAGACCGCCGAGCGTTGCTGCCCATCCTACCCGCTGAACGACAGGTGAAGCTGTTGTCGCTGGTAATGTTGTCGTTGTTGTTATTTCCGCGGCTTTCGCCTGCAGCACTTTCCGGTTGTCCGTTAGATACCTGCCGCTGTTGCGCGTTTTTCGTTGCGCAACAGCAGACGCGGCGCTCGTATACGCCTGTTGCTTTTCAGAGATTGGACCGGAATGATGCATGAGCAATAGTGTAAAGCCATCGCTTCCCCGGTTGAAAGCAGGGAAGCGACGGCAAAAAGTTATGCCGGCTGGAAACGGAATTTTTTAATGATCACTTCCTGGTTGCCGTTCGGCGTTACCACTTCCGGAGGCTGACGCCAGAGATTGAAGTGAACCGTCTGGCACGCATCCGTCGGGATGAATTTGTTCTGTGCCGGAGACGTCGTCCATTCGATTGCCGCTTTGCCGGGAGGAAGTGTGCTGAAATCGTAAATGCCGTAATACACTTTGAACGTGACCGGGCTGCCGGCTTTCGGCCATTCCATGACGAGCGTGATCTCTCCTTTGTCGGCGAGCGTAATGCGATGAACGTTGCCTTGCGGTTCCCAGGGCTGCAGCGTGAACTGCGCATTGGTCGGATCGCCGGTGTTTCCCCAGCGGCTCACTTCGATCATGTCGAGCTCGTGGTGCTTGTTCGTCTGCGATCCGTCTTCATCGAAACGATACGTGAACGCGCCGAAGCAGCAGTTATTTGCGAGCTGGTTGAAGTCGCCTTTCGTTTTTGCAGCGACGAGATATTTTCCGAAGCCGGGATAAAAACGCGGAGGCGCATCTTTTCCATTCGGATGATCGGCTTTTCCCCAGAGCACAAGCTCCACCGACGACCATTGCATCGGCCCGCCGGGCAGCTGCGTTTGTTTCATCTGCAAATGCAATCCTTCGCTGTCGACAAAAGCGCAACGCGGATCCCACTGTTGGTTGTTGAACCAATAGCCCGTGTTGGAAATGTTGAACGGATAATTCGTCCACCACCAGTAATTGTCGAACTGGAGCAGGCAATTCGGTGTGGTGCATGCAGAACCTTCCGGTTGTGCGGGGCGGGTGTCACAGTTGTTGGCCATGTGTGTGTGGTTTTGGTTGGTTGTTTTAATGATGCTGTTTCTGCAACGCAACGAGCACCGGGCTTTTTGCACCCGTATAATCGAGCGCCGAGCAGAAGCGATAGTTGCGTAATCGTTCTTTCAGTCGCGTGAGCTGCGGATTTTCATACGGCAGCCTTACCTTTTTTCCGAGCAGTAATTCCGTCAGCCACGGATTCGCAGACGTGAGCGGATGAAACAACTGCGTTTCGTAAAGCGCCGAAAGTTTTTCCTGCGGTACTCGTTCTTCATACTGGCGAAGCAGCTTTTTCACTTCGTCGTCTCCTGGGACA
>CAMLEF010000209.1 GCA_946478675.1 uncultured Flavobacteriales bacterium
GGGCCGGTTCCTGCTACTACGCCACCGAAGCTGAACACACCGGACGAGTCGCCGCATTCGGAAGGCGTCGTCGTGATGTATACGTCCGGAAGCGGATTGACAGTGATCGTTACCGATGCGGTGTCGGAGCAACCGTTCGCGTCGAAACCAATCACCTGGTAGGTCGTGGTGTTCGGCGGTGTTGCGGAAGTCGTGACCTGGTTCGGGTTCAGCAGTCCGACCGTCGGGATCCAGCTATAGGTAACGCCGCCTGAGCCGGAAACGGAAGTGGTCTGGCCTACGCAGATGGTGTTGTCGGTAGAGCTTGCTGAAACGTTCGGCGCCGGGTTAACCGCGATCGCGATCGTATCGGTGGAAATGCAACCGTTCGAACCGACAACCGTTACCGTATAAGACGTGTTCACCGTCGGCTGGATGATGATGTTCTGTACCGTATTGCTGCCGATGATGCCGGTGGTCGGCTGCCAGTTGTAGGAAGAGCCGGTGGTAGAAACGTTGAGCGTTGCCTGCGTGCCGGAGCAGATGTCGAAATCAGGACCTGCGTAAACGGCGGGCGGCGGAGCGATCGTTACGACGATGCTGTCGGTGCTTACGCAGTTGTTGGTGTTGCCCGTCACCACGTAAGTCGTGGTCGAAACCGGGGAAACCGAGATCGAAGAAGTGGTTTGGTTCGTGGGCTGCCAGGTGTAGGAAGAGGCGCCGCTCACGTTGAGAACGGCCGTGCCGCCTGCGCACATCGCGGTGTCATTGGAAACCGTCAGCGGAGGTGCGGCAGTTACCGTTACCACGACGGAATCAACGGCGGTGCAACCGATCGCGTTCGTAGCCGTTACCGTGTAAGTTGTAGTGGTGGTCGGCGTAGCAGTCGGGTTGGCGGTGGTAGAGCCGGTGAGTGAACCGTTGGGCGTCCAGTTGTAGCTGTTGCCGTTGGGACCGGAAGCGACGAGGATCGTGCTGTTGCCGTTGCAGATGCTGACATTCGGGCTCGCGGTTACCGATGCGGACGAAATGTTGACCGTTACGTTATCGGTGCCGGTGCAGCCGTTGGCGTCGGTTACGGTAAGCGTGTACGTGGTTGAAGAAGTCGGGCAAACGTTGATCGACTGCGTGTTCTGGTTGACGGGCTGCCAGTCGTAGCTTACGCCGCCGGTTCCGTTCAGGGTGACGCAGGAGCCGCTACAAACGGATTGGTTGACGCCCGCATCGGCCGTAGGCGAAGGATTGACCGTAACGACTGTCGCGCCGGAGGCCGTACTGCCGCAGCCGGAACCGGGCCACCAGCCGGAACCGGTAACGACGGCCTGGTAATAAAGCGTTGAGGTGATCGGGCCGGTGTTGTACGTGGTGCTCGTTGCGCCTGCAATGTTGAACCAGGTGATGCCGTTGGTAGAGATCTGCCACTGGACCGTTGAAGCGGGATCCTGTCCGCTCACAGTGAGCACGGAACTTCCGCCGGAACAAACCGAGTTGGGTGCCGCAGAAACAGCGCCACCGATCGGCGGAGGGCCAACGGTGATTTGCACGGTATCGTCGGAAGTCGTCGGAACCGGGGCGCCGCAGCTGCTGATGATGGTAACGGTGTAGATCGTGGTGCTGTTCTGGATCGTGAGTACCGGGTTCGCGATGTTCGGGTTGCTGAGACCGGTCGTCGGTGACCACGAGTACGTGAAAAGGGTTCCGGGGCAACCGCCGGCAGCAGAAGCGTTCAGCTGTACCAGGTCGCCGGGGCAACCATCGTACTGGCTCGCTGTGGTGGTAAGGTTGGTGCTGGGCGGCGTGCCGGGCGTGGTAAAAGCAAACGCCGACGACCAAGGACCTGCAGAACTGGATCCGCAAACATACTCACGGACACGGATCACGTAGTTGGTCCCCGGACATAGATCCGAGAATGGAACGACGATCGTGTCGTATGGTTCCGTAACGCAGTTGTCGGGCCAGCCGTTTGCCGCAGTGTAGCCCGGAATATCCAGCAGCGAATAGTAGAACGGGTAAGTGTTCCAGCTCGGGTCGCCGCAAACGGGCGTGTTACCGGTGAAGCAGGCTGCCGTAAAAGCAACTTCTGCCTGCAGGTAATACGGTCCGCAGCCGCAGGTGGCCGGGTCGGAATAGCCCATTAACTGAATCGAAGTAGGTGTAACCGTGTAGGACGGGGTGATCACACTGGCTCCGTGACAGGCTTTCGCGGTCTGTGCAGCGCCGAACAGAAGAACGACGAGCAGGCAGACAACTTTAGTAACGCGTGAAAGTGTGCGGTAGTGGTGTTTCATGTCTGTGTTTTTTTGCCTTTTCAGAAAGAATGTACTCCTCATTCTCTCTCTTGTGTAAACCGGGATGGGCACAATTTTTTTGCAATGTCGGGCAAAGTTACAAAAATCACATCCGGTTTTCAGCTGTTTTTCAACACTTTATCGCACCCCCGGCTGTTTTTATCTTCTTGAAATACAGCGAATTAAAAAATATGCAGTGGCGCCGGCCATGAAAGGGGGAGGTTCGGGCAACTGATTTTCATGCCCCGGGAGGAATCGTAATTCCGCCGTCTTTACGCCGCAGGATCGCTTAACTTTGAGATATTATTTAAGAAAAGATATGAGTAGAAAAAAGCGAGGGTCACAACGTTTTCTTTTTGAAGAGATTCTTGAAGTGTTGAACAGTGAGCCCGGAAAAGTCTGGAATTACAAACAGGTTGCCGCCGCCCTGGATGTCTCCGATAAAAATGAACGTCACCTCCTCGAGTCCCTGCTGGCAGAGCTTGCGCAGAAAGGAACGCTGGAGGAAGTGGACCGCGGAAAATACCGCAGCAAAACGTCCGCCCGCACCATTGACGGCGTGATCGACGTAACGCAATCCGGTGCGGCGTATGTTTCTTCCCCGGATGCCCCGGCCGACATTTATATTCCTGCCCGTTACGTGAACGGCGCGCTGCACGGCGATACCGTCCGCGTGAAAGTCTTTCACCGCAAACGCAGCGATGGCCGCGAAGAAGGTGAAGTCCTTGAGATCGTTCAGCGCGGGCGCACGGAATTTGCCGGAACGCTGCACGTGGAAAACCGCGTGGCGTTCTTCGAAGCGGACAACAAAAAATTCCCCGACTTCCTCATCCCGAAAGACAAGATCGGGAAAGCGAAAGACGGGCAGAAAGTCGTGGTGCGCATGACTTCGTGGGAAGATGTTTCCGATTTGCCGGAAGGAGAAGTTGTTGCCGTGCTCGGAGAAGTCGGCGAAAATGAAACGGAGATCAACGCGATCATGATCGAATACGGTTTGCCGTATCATTTCCCGAAGGAGATCGAACGCGTTGCCGAATTGATCCCGACGGAAATTACGCCGGATGAAATTTCCCGCCGCCGCGATATGCGCGAAGTGACGACGTTCACGATCGACCCGTTCGATGCGAAGGATTTCGACGATGCGCTTTCGGTGCAAAAGCTTTCCAACGGCAACTGGGAAATCGGCGTTCACATTGCGGACGTTTCGCATTACGTCAAGCCGGGCTCGAAGCTCGACGAGGAAGCCTTCAAGCGCGCCACTTCCGTTTATCTCGTGGACCGCGTGGTGCCGATGCTGCCGGAAGTGCTTTCGAATTTCGTGTGCTCGCTGCGCCCGAAGGAAGAGAAGCTGACGTTCTCGGCCGTTTTCGAAATGGACGAAAATGCGCAGGTGAAAAAAGAATGGTTCGGCCGCACGGTGATCAATTCCGATCGTCGTTTTACGTATGAAGAAGTGCAGGAAATTCTCGAAGGAAAAGAAGGCGATTTCAAAGAAGAATTGTTCCTGCTCGATCGTCTCGCGAAAAAATTACGCGCCGACCGGATGAAAAACGGATCGATCACGTTCGAGAAAGAGGAAGTGAAATTCCATCTCGACGAGAACGGCAATCCGCTGGGCGTTTATTTCAAAGTGATGAAAGACTCGAACCAGCTCATCGAGGATTTCATGTTGCTGGCGAACCGTCGCGTGGCGGAATATGCGACGCTGGCGAAAAAGGCCGGTGAAGAAGAAAAGAAAAAAGCCGACCTGCGCCGTCCGTTCGTGTACCGCGTGCATGCTTCGCCCGATCCTTCGCGCATGATGGAGTTCGGCAATTTCGTGCGCAACTTCGGTTACCGCATGAACACCGGCAGCGAAAAATCGATCTCGCAATCGCTGAACCAGCTGCTGAAAGACGTGCAGGGAAAACCGGAAGCGAACATGATCGAAACGCTCGCGATCCGCACGATGGCGAAAGCGATTTATACGACGGACAACATCGGCCACTACGGGCTGGGCTTCCGTTTCTATACGCATTTCACTTCGCCGATCCGTCGTTACCCCGACGTGATGGTGCATCGCCTGCTGCAGCATTATCTCGATGTGGACGCAGGGAAAAAAGCGAACGACGTTCCCGACAAGAACGAGCTCGAAATGCAGTGCAAGCATTCTTCCGACCGCGAAAAGCTGGCGGCAGAAGCCGAACGCGCTTCGATCAAATACAAGCAGGTGCAGTTCCTGCAGGATAAGATCGGCGGCATTTTCAAAGGCATTGTTTCCGGCGTTACCGAATGGGGAATTTTCGTGGAGCTGGCGGACAACAAATGCGAGGGCATGGTACACGTGCGCAACATGCGCGACGACCGTTACTTCTTCGACGAAGAGAATTATTGCCTGCGCGGATCCCGCACCGGGAAAAAATACACGCTCGGCGATACGGTGACGGTGCTGGTGAAGAGCGCCGACCTGATGAAGAAGCAGATCGATTTCGAGCTCGTGAGTGACGATACGCGCACGGGGCTTCATCATAAAAGCTCCGAAGGCCGTTTTTCTGAAACGTCGGGCAAAGACAATTGGGATGTTTCTTCGGCGATGGGCGGCGGCGTGCGAAAAGGCGGCGGCGGCAAGCATCACAAGCGGGATAAGGGCTCGCGCGGGGGAACGAGGCGGCGCGGGCAGTAGCTACCGGCTTACCGGATGTTAACACCCGGTAAGCCGCAGCTTTTGCAAAAACATCTTTTTTCTTACATCTGAAAGCCGGCGGCGGAGATCGGATTTCGGGGCGGATGGCATGGGGGTACGTTTGTATCACCAAACCAATCTAACCCATGAGCTCTGTTAAAAAACTCATCGCCGCCCTCGCCCTCACCGGCTTCTCTTCCGCACTCGCTGCGCAATCGCCGGAGTATTCGCTTTACCTCGACGTTATTACCACTTCGAACGTAACGTCGCAGCAGGATGTGTATTCCGTCGTCAGCTTTATGAATACCGGCGCTACCGACGCGCTCGACGCTTTCGACATGGGCGACCAGAGCGCAATCCCGACTTCTTTGCCGCTGGCTTTCCCGTTCACGGTTTCTTCCAACAGTGACGTGATCACGCAGAATGATTCGCGCCCGGAGATTACTTCGTACAAGTATATCGACATGGGTTTTTACAGCAACGACCCGGCGACGATCACATTTAACCTGAACCTCGTCGCTTCGATGACGTCGATGAACACGTCGGCCGATTCGATGTCTGTTGCTTCTTCTACCGGCCCGGGCTACTTCATCCTCGAGCGTCTTTCTACCGGCGAGCTTTTCCCGCTCACCAGCGACGATACGATCACGCTCAACATTCCGTCGAACACGAATTTCGCAGCGGATTTCCGTTTGCATTTCGGACCGCGTGTCGCCAAACGCATGTTTCCTGAAACCTGTGTCGGCTCGGGCAACGGCAAACTGTACCTGCGCAACCCGCTGAACACGAACTGGGACGTGGTGCTGTACAACAACTCCGGCAGCCCGGTGGTTTCTTCGCATGTTGCTTCTCCCGACACCTTCCTCTATAACCTTGCAGCCGGCAACTATTATGCAGTGACCCGCATCAACAACATCATGGTCGATTCAAGCGCGGTTACGATTGCCAGCCCGGCGCCGGTTGTCGCTTCATTCACCGCCAGCAATTACAACCCGGCAGCAGGAACGATCGTCGATTTCTTCAACGGTTCCACCGGCGCTACGCAATACCTCTGGGATTTCGGTGACGGCAACCAGGATACGCAGACCGATCCTTCACACAGCTATTCTGTTGCAGGAACGTATTTCGCGCAGGTAACCGCAACGAATGATTCGGGATGCACCTCATCGTTCTCTTTCGCGATCAACGTGACGCCTCCCCCGCCGGCGTTCAACACCTGGTCGCACGCCAATGATCCGAGCAACCATTACGCGAATTCCACGCAACGCACCGGCGAAGAGCAGCAGGCTTCTGTTGTTGCCGGACCGAAAAAGATCACGGTACGCAACACGGCCAACGTTACTGTTGAAGTGCTCGATCTCAGCGGCCGCCAAATCGCTGCGGGAAACACGAGTGAAGCTTCTTTTGAAACGAGCGTTCCGCAGAGCGGCATTTACATCGTGCGTGTGATTGCAGCTAACGGCACCGTCGACAACCAAAAAATTTACGTCACAGAGTAACAGGGCGACAGTTGAGTGAGAGGCCGGGGTGGTTAGGTCCCGGCCTCTTTTTTTTGCCGCGCGATACGGTTTACATTCGCAGCCGGAAGAAGAAATTTCCAAAGAAACATTCGGCGGAACGACTTGATGTTGTTTCGCTGCGACGTTTTTTTCTGCGCTAAATGAAGCAGCCGCCCTTCTGCAAATCCGCTACTTTTAGCGTATGCTCCGGCGGCTGATTTTCTTTCTTGTTTTCTTCTCCACCCTTCCGCTTGCGGCGCAGCAGTATTGCATCGCGGGACGGTTTTCGCAGGAACCGCTGTTTGCGGATGGCATTTTGCGCGCGGATACCGGCGTAGTGTACGGTTACGCGTACAATCCGTTTGCAAACGCGCAGCAGGCGTTGGTCATGGATATTTTTTACCCGGATACTACGGCGGACACGATGCGCGCGCGGCCATTCATCCTGTTCATTCACGGCGGCGGTTTTGCGGCGGGAACGCGGCACGACAATGAATATTTCTGCAGGGAATACGCGCGGCGCGGTTACGTGGCGGCGACGATGGATTATCGCTTAGGCTGGTTATGCAAGTCGCCGGATGCGTGTAACGGATGCGTGCAGGATTCGCTTCAACTGCGGCAGGCGACGTACATGGCGGTGCAGGATGCGCGGGCGGCGTTGCGTTTTATCTCGGGAAATGCGGCCGTCTACCACGTGAGCCCGTCGATGATCTTTCTTGAAGGAACGAGCGCGGGCTCGATCACGGCTTTCCTGGCGGCGCTCTGGGATCAGCAGCTGGCGAATGCATTTGCGCCCGGTGCGGAGACACTACTCGGTTCGCTCGACACGGCTGGAAATGCGTTCCGCAACAGCTTCAGCATTCGTGCGATCTCCGACAATTGCGGCGCGGTGGCCGGCGACAGCGCCACGTTGCTGCGCCTGGACATCCCGGTGATCAGCTTTCACGATGAGAATGACTGCATGGTGCCGTATGGTCCGGGCACGCTGTTCGGCTGCGGCTGCTCTTCGTTCTATTCGTGCTTCGGTCCGCAGGCGATCTACGACCAGCTCGTTGTGAACGGGCGCTGCGCGGAGCTGAACACGGCTCCCGGCAGTCCTTTCCATTGTTCGTGGCCGGCGGAAAACCTGATGGCGCGCAGCAGCTGTTTCTTCAAGCGCGTGATGTGCAACGAATGCGGCAGCGACACGAATTCCAACCCGCATGCTGTTGCGCCCTGCGATTCACTCGAGAGCTTTTTCGAAGCCGGCGTCGACAATTTCATCGCGATGCTGACCTCGTCTCCGGCAGATGATCGTGCAGAGATCACGTTCTCGGATTTTGCAGAGCACGACGGAACGGTGCATTGCCTGGACGCGCTGGGCCGGCCGGTGATGGACGTGTCGTTTGCTGCTACGGCGAAAAAGGTGGAGATCGACACGCACCTGCTGCCGCCGGGATTGTATTTCCTGCTCTTCGAATCGCCGGGGGAGCTGGTGGCGGTGAAGCTGGCGGTTTCTCGTTAATTAGTTCGGAGTTTGGAGTCAGGAGTTCGGAGTATGCTGTTGCTCCGAACTCCTGGCTCCAAACTCCTGACTATTCTTGCGAATCCGGAGATTTTATTACTTTTGTGTCCCCTTGAAAAAGGGCGTTCTTTTCCAAAATGGTCCTG
>CAMLEF010000210.1 GCA_946478675.1 uncultured Flavobacteriales bacterium
GGTTGTGTATACGGGGCAGGCATTCAGGCAGGCGCCGCAGCGGATGCAGCCGAGCGCACGACGCTGCTCCGTTTGCTCGAGCGTATTCGAACGGCCGTTGTCGAGCAGCACGAGGTATAATTCTTCCGGGCCGTCGGTTTCTCCCGGCTGGCGCGGACCGGTGATGATGGAATTGTATGCGGTGATCTGCTGGCCCGTGCCGTACGTCGCGAGCAGCGAAAGAAAAAGATCGAGGTCTTTGAACGAAGGAATGATCTTGTCGATGCCGGTAACGACGATGTGAATTTTCGGAAACGCCATCGACATCATCGCGTTGCCTTCGTTCTCGGTGACGCAAACGGCGCCGGTGTCGGCAGCGAGGAAATTGGCGCCGGTAATGCCTGCTCCCGCCTGGCGGAATTTATCGCGCATGAACTCGCGCGTCCATTGCGTGATCTGCTGCGGCGTGAGATCTTCCGGCGTTCCTTTTTTCTCGTGAAAAAGTTTCGCGATGTCTTCTTTCGACTTGTGCATCGCCGGCGTCACGATATGATACGGCGCTTCACCGTCGAGCTGCTGGATGTATTCGCCCAGATCGGTTTCGAGCGATTCGATGCCTTCTTTCTTCAGCACGTTGTTCAGCCCGATCTCTTCCGTCACCATCGATTTCGATTTCACGACGGAAGTCACATTCGCTTTCTGCAGCACCTGCACGATCTCGCGGTTCGCTTCCGCCGCATCCTGCGCCCAGATAATTTTTCCGCCGCGCTTGATGAACGCCGCTTCGAATTCGATCAGGTATTTGTCGAGGTTCTCGATCGTCTTGTGGCGAAGTCCGGCAGCTCGTGTGCGCGCCAGCTCGAGATTGGAATACTGCAGCTTTCCCTGCGCCACTTTTTTATCGTACTGGCCGATGTTGTGCTCCATGCGGGCACGGTGCGCCGGATCGAATGCTTTCTTCTCCGCTTCTGCAAGAAAAAGGGCCTGGTAGTCCATCAGTTCGTTTTTTTGTCGACAACAATACGCTTGTCGCGGTTCACCAATTCCCACGCGGTGTAGAAAACCAGTCGCGCGCGGCGTTCCATCAGCGGGAAATTGATCTTCTTCACTTCGTCCGTCTCTTTGTGATAATCTGTATGCACGCCGTTGAAGAAGAACGCCACGGGCACGCCGTTCTTCGCGAAATTGTAATGATCGGAACGCGTGTAGAAAGAATTCGGTTCGTTGGGAACGTCGAAACGGTAATCCATCGTTAGGCCGACGTATTGCGCATTCGCCTGCTCGCTGATCGTTTTCAATTCGCTGCTCAGCTTGTCGGAACCGATCACGTAGACATAATCCGTGTCTTTCTCATGCGGTTTATCGATGCGGCCGATCATGTCGATGTTGAGATCGCACACCGTATTCTTCAGCGGGAAAACAGGATGGCGCGTGTACCAGTCGGAGCCGAGCAATCCTTTTTCTTCGCCGGTCACCGTCATGAACAACATGCTGCGCCGCGGGCCGTGTCCTTCTTTTTTCGCCTGGGCAAACGCCTGCGCCATTTCAATTACCGCAACAGTTCCCGAACCATCATCATCCGCGCCGTTGAAAACGATGTTGCCGTCTTTGCCGAGATGATCGTAATGCGCGGTGACAACGACGAGCTCTTCTTTCAGGTCGGAACCTTCGATGTAGCCGAGTACGTTTTCCGAATGAATGATCTTACCCACGCGCTCAATGCGAACGGACAGCGGAAGCGCGAAAGAACAGCCGGATGTCTTTTTCTTTTTCGTAATTGCAGCAATCGTTTTATCGATGGTGTTCTTTTTCTTCCCCGCTTTCAGGATCGCATCCGCCATGTCTTTGCTGATGTACAATACCTGCATGCGCTTCGTCGTAGAGACTTCAACCATCATTTCATCGTACAGCCGCATCGTCGGCGTTTCGATGTGATGACGATTCTCTTCGTAAGCTTTCGCTATATCGGGCACGATGATCATCAACACAGAAGCGCCACGGTTGCGTGCTTCGTTCATCTTGCGGCGACGGTTCGTGCTCCAGTCGGAAAGATCTTTCTTATGCGTGAGAATCGAATTTCCATTGGCGTCGCGCGGTTCTTCGGCGAGCACCATCACCGTTTTCCCGGAAACGTTCAGCTTGTTGTAATCGCGGTAGAGACTGTCCTGGATGCCGTAACCGGCAAAGACAACGCCTTTCGTTTCCGTGATGCCGTCTTCGATTCCCGGGAGATAAAAGAAATCCTTTTTGAACGCGAACGTATCGCCGGGAATGGTCACCGTTCCTGCGCCGGCTTCTTTGCTGAGCAGCGGCACATCCTGGTAATAACCGCCGCCGGGCAATTCAGGAATGCCGAACGATTTGAACTGCTCCGCAATGTATTTCGCCGCCATCTTCTGCCCGTTCTTCGTCGTTTCGCGTCCTTCGTATTCATCCGAAGCAAGAATCGACAAATGCGTTTTCAGATCGGAAGCCGTAATCGTTTCCGCATACGTTTTCCGAACGTCATTGGAATTATCAGCGACGAAAGCGAAAAGCAATAAGGCAATGGGGGCAGCAAAAAGAAAGGTCCGCTTCATGGTTACTTAACAAAGATAGACCAGCCCCTGCAGGATTTAGTCACGCACAACGCGGGTTATGCACAGGAAGACTGTTAATTAATAGCAATGAGGGAACCGATAGAATTTGCAGGAGAGCGGGTCACGAATTACGAATCATCAATAGAAGAACCGATAGAATTTGCAGGAGAGCGGGTGCGAATTAACGAATCAATACGAATATACGAATGGGTGCGCGGGAAGTGCGATTCGTATATTCGTATTGATTCGTAATTCGTAACCCCCCATCACATAATTCAGACTCCTCCTGCCAATTCCTAACACCCTATTTTATTCACGCGGTTTTGGTGACGGCCGCCTTCGAAATCGGTGGAGAAGAAAACATCCACGCAGGCTTTGGCTTCTTCGATGGAAATGAAACGCGCGGGCAGTGAAAGGATATTGGCGTCGTTATGCTGGCGGGCGAGCTTGGCTACTTCACGGTTCCAGCACACTGCAGCGCGAATGCCCGCGTGTTTGTTGGCCGCCATGCTGATGCCGTTGGCCGAACCGCAGATCAGCACGCCGAATTTTGCTTTGCCGCTTTCAATCGCATTCGCAACCGGGTGCGCGAAATCGGGGTAATCCACGCTTTGTTCGGAGTGCGTTCCGAAATCTTCCACCGTATGCCCCAGCGAGCGCAGGTAATCGGCAATAACGTTTTTCAGCTGGTAACCGGCATGGTCTGCCCCGATGGCGATGTGGTAGGTCATGGAAGAGGATTTGGTGCAACAAAGATAGAAAGGCCGTTTCCAGGCTGTTCCGGCGGCAAAGTGGTTTTTCCAACGGTTACGAACAGCGACGGGCCCGATTTTCACCGATCTTCCGGCTGCGCCGGCGAATTTTTTCTACGGGTTGTGACGTTTATACACAATTGCTGTTTACCGGTGAACTTTTGTCGGTAAAAACGGGTCTTGAAAATGAGC
Source organism: uncultured Flavobacteriales bacterium (assembly GCA_946478675.1). The sequence continues at coordinate 3,503 of CAMLEF010000210.1, forward strand.
GGCTTAACAATGCGATTTTCAACACACATCGTGTTTAAAACTGTTGGCACTGGTTATTAAAAACCCGATAAAAATTGTTGCAGGTCTCGTTCCCCGTTTTGCTTAGCAGAAAAAGCACACCAAAAGACGTTTGTGAAAAAATTGCAAGCAGGAAGAAACGAACAGAAAACCTCACGACCTTTGTGTAGAAATCTGTCAACAGAATGATGAACTTCGCGTAATTCACAGCCTGTTAATAAACCCGTCTTAAAACACATTTCCAATACGTTAGAAGACAAAACAATGTTGAAATCCTGTTGCCTGCTTTTGATAACCGAAAGCGTCAACTGCCCCGGCAGATTTTTATACACGGTTTCAACACGCTAATAGTAGTAACATCTCTTTTTTAAAAAGAAGAAATATGGATAGTAGCTTAAAAACAAAAACGGCGGAAACGACGGTTATCGACCCAGCACTGGATATTTTTGCAGAGATCGAAAAACTGAAAAAAGAAAAAAATGCAGTACTGCTCGCCCACTACTACCAGGAAGGAGATATCCAGGACGTTGCCGACTTCATCGGCGACAGCCTCGGCCTGGCCCAGCAGGCTGCCAAAACAAAAGCCGACCTCATCGTTTTCGCCGGCGTGCACTTCATGGCTGAAACAGCCAAGATCCTCAACCCGCACAAAAAAGTCGTGCTCCCCGATCTCCGCGCCGGCTGTTCCTTAGCGGATTCCTGCCCGCCGAAAGAATTTGCCGCGTTCAAAGCGCAGCACCCGGGCCACATCGTGATTTCCTACATCAACTGCACCGCGGAAATCAAAGCGCTCAGCGACATCATCTGCACCTCGAGCAACGCCGTTCAGATCGTCAACAGCCTGCCGAAAGACCAGAAAATCATCTTCGCGCCGGATAAAAACCTCGGGCGTTTTGTAGCGAAACAAACGGGCCGCGATCTCGTTCTCTGGGACGGTTCCTGCATGGTGCACGAGATCTTTTCGCTGGAGAAAATCACCCGCCTCAAAGCGAAACATCCCGATGCGAAATTCATTGCGCATCCCGAATGCGAAGAACCCGTGTTGAAGCTGGCGGATTTCATCGGCTCAACAACGGCGCTGTTGAATTACACGAAAAAAGATCCTGCGCAAACGTTCATTGTGGCTACGGAAACCGGCATTCTCCACCAGATGGAAAAAGCCTGCCCCGACAAAACATTCATTCCTGCGCCGCCGGAAAACAACTGCGCCTGCAACGAATGCCCGCACATGAAGCTGAACACGCTCGAGAAATTATACCTCTGCCTGCGCGATGAAAAACCGGAGATCACGATGACGCCGGAGCTGGTCGAAGCTTCGGAGAAACCCATCCGCAGGATGCTGGAACTCTCTGCGCAGCTCGGCTTGTAAGCGGCTCTCGTCTTCCTGTTTTTCTTCCGGAAAATCGCGTAAAACGGCCGCTTACAGGTTCGTTTCCGGCAAATAAAAAGCCAAAGGAATTCCCTTTGAAAAGCTGTATATTTGTTTGAGGGATAAAGCCATCAATCATCAATGGTTTGGAGCTGAAAAAAGTTCCGTAATTCCCGCCGGCGATGCATGAAAAAGCCGGATGGATCCAACTAACCGATCACGGGAGATGAAGAAGTTTGTTTATGCATTTTTTGTTGTCGCCGGAATATTCGCCGCTTCTTTTCTCCCGGCCCAAACCGACAACCAGCAGCCGGTCAATCCCAACGGCTATAATAAATTCTATTACGAGAACGGGAAGATCTCCAGCGAAGGGCCGATGCGTGACGGGAAGCCCGACGGTTACTGGAAAACGTATTACCAGAACGGCAAGGTAAAATCAGAAGGCAACCGCAAGAATTTTCAGCTCGACAGCACGTGGAAATTCTACAGCGAGCAGGGAAAACTCACGTTTGAATACACGTACAAAGACGGCAAAAAAACCGGCCCGCTGCGCACGTACAATTCCGCAGGACATCTCACCGTGGAAGAAACGTACGTCAGCAATATGAAGCAGGGCCCGGCGAAAGAATTTTACGAAAGCGGAAAGCTGCAGAAGATCACACCGTTCATCGAAGGAAGAGAAGAAGGAACCGGCTACGAATACGATACGGCAGGAACGATCATCACCATCACGCAATACAAAGCGGGTTTTATTAAAAATACCGAACGCATCAATCGAACCGACATCAACGGGTTGAAGCAGGGCGTATGGAAAGATTTCTGGCCGAATGGAAAAGTGAAGAATGAAGGCCGTTACGTCAATGGCGTGAAAGACGGTTATTTCAAAGAATACAACGAGTTCGGCAACCTGGTGAACGTCACGAAATGGTCGATGGGACAGCTTGTGAAAAATCCGCCGGAACTCGCGAAGATCGAAACGAAAACAACGTATTACCCGAATGGAAAAGTGAAAGTCGTCGGCAACTACAAAGACGGAATTCCCGAAGGCGTTTTCCGCATGTACGACACGACCGGCGTGATCACGGGCGCAGAAGTTTACCAGGAAGGCATTCTCGTCGGGGAAGGCATTTACGATGCGAAAGGATTGCAGCAGGGCCACTGGAAAGAATATTACGCGGAAACCGGCGAGCTGAAAGGCGAAGGCGATTACAAAGACGGCGTTCGTGTCGGCGACTGGAAATTCTATTATTCCAACAAGCAGATCGACCAGGTCGGCAAATACGATCAGAAAGGTCGCCCGGTGGGAACGTGGAAATGGTACTACGAAAGCGGCCAGCTGCTGCGCGAAGAAGTGTACAGCGAAGGATTACGCAACGGTGTGATGACCGAATACGACGAGAGCGGCAACATCATCACGCAGGGCGAATACATCGACGGGCAGAAAGAAGGACATTGGTTTTTCCAGATGGACGATTACCGCGAAGAAGGCGATTACGTGGCAGGCGAACGCAACGGCGTCTGGAAACACACGTACACGCCCAGCGGGAAACAGCGTTTCGAAGGAAGCTTCGTCAATGGCGTTCCTGATGGAAAACAAACCTGGTGGCACGAGAACGGCAGGATCTGGCAGGAAGGCCGCTATGTGTACGGACGAAAAGAAGGCGACTGGAAATATTTCGATGAAGACGGCATCATCACGCTTACGATCACCTACAAAGACGACGTCGAGATCAAGTTCGACGGTGCGCGTGTGAAGCTGGAAGAAATCAACGATAACGATAATCCCCAACCGGCTCCCGGAAACAACTGATCCCGCCTGTGGAAACCAATTTGACCGCCTGGACGAAAGAAGCGCTCATCGAAGAAGTCGTCCGGCTTCGCGAACGCCTGGCGCGTATTGATAAAGCCGACGTTTCGTTCCGTCCCAAAATTGAAGTGGCCGTTGATGACGATCTCATCGCTTCCGATCATAACCTGGCGCGCACCATTCTCAACCGCATCGACGATTTCATTTATTACGTCGAGATCGGCGATGATAATTCCCGCATCGTTCGTTACATCGGGCCGCAGCTGAAAGAAATTCTCGGCATCACCGAAGAACAGTACGTGCAGAACGCTACGGCCATCATCGATCATTGCCACCCGGATGATCTGCACGGCGTTTATGAAACCGCGCGTCGTTTGCGCATTGAGAAAAAGCCGGTTTCATTCGTCTATCGTTTTTTACACAACAAGAAAAACGAATACGTCTGGCTCGAAGAAACGGTATATCCGCAGATCGATGACGACGGACGTTTTGCCGCCAACCTCGGCATCATCCGCAACGTCAGCGAGCGCGTCAATGCAGAGATCGCTTTGCGCGACAGCCGTGGTGCGCTGGAAAGAGTACTGAACACGATCGACCAGGTTGTTTATCACATCGATTCTTCGCGGCCGAAAGGACAACGCATCAAATTCGTCAGTGATAATCTCGAAAAAATTTTCGGTGTAACGCGGGATGAATTTCTCAGCGGCACCACTTCGTTCGTCGATGATTGTCATCCCGACGACATCGAAAAGATTCGTCAGACGACGGAAGAATTACGTCGCGACAAGCAGCCGAAAACCTACTTCTATCGTTTCCTTCATCGCAAGACGAAAGAATACATCTGGATCGAAGAGCACGTGATTCCCGGTTACGATGAAGAAGGCAACCAGTATGAAATTTTCGGCGTAGCGCGCGATGTTACGACGCGGAAAAAATTCGAGCAGGAGCTCATCGACAGCCGTGAGAGCTACAAGAAGCTCGTGAGCGAAAGCCCGGACGGCATCATCATTTCCGACTTCAACCAGACGATCCTTTTCGCGAACAAAGCGTCGATGGATATTTCCGGCATTTACAGCGAAGAAGAACTGGTTGGAAAGCGCCTGCTGGATTTTCTTTCTCCCGAACAGCAGAAACGTTCGGCGGAACGCATCCAGGCGATCATTGCCGGAAAACAAGTGCCGTTCGAGATCATCGAAATCCAGCACAAAGACGGAACGACTATCGAATGCGAATCAAGGCCGAGCATGTACACGTACATGGGACAGCCGGCGATCCTCGTGTTCCTGCGCAACATCAACGCCGAACGACAGCTCGAGAAAGAACAGCTGCGCGCGCAACTGGCGGAAGAAGCCAACCGCCAGCTGCAGGCCGAGATCGAAGAA
>CAMLEF010000211.1 GCA_946478675.1 uncultured Flavobacteriales bacterium
TTCGTGCCTTTGTGGCAAATTTTTTCTCTTACCGGTTCTGTGGATTCTTCCAGCCTTTCGCCAATCGTTCGATGGTGCCTTTCACGCGTTCGTTCCGTGTCTCTTCTCTTTTTGCAGTGATGATCCATTCGACGTACTCCTTGCGATTGGTGAAAGAAAGCGAATGGAAGAACGTTTCTTCTTTCTTGTTTTTCTTCAACGTTGCGGCGAGATCGTCGGGAAGACGCACGGTTTTTTTCGCGGGATCGATGTAGTCGAAAATTTCGCGGTGCTTCGGTGCGACTTCTTTCTTCTTGTCCGCTTCGTTTTTCTGCCGGCAGGCAAACGCCGACCAGGTCTCGTCGAAAGAGATGAGACTGAGCCATTGCAGATCGAGCGCGAGCAACTTCTCCCAGCCTTTGTCGCGCGTGAGATCAGTCTGGATCTTCGACGTTCCTTTCGGATAAAAGATCCAAAGCGTTACGTTTTCCTTCAGCAGCTTCAGCACTTTCGGCAGCTCTTTTTCCATCTGCGCGCGATGAGTGACGAACCAATGCAATTGATCGGCGCCGCCGTCATCGGGAAGTATTTTCACTTTGGCCGGAAGCGCGCCGAGTGATTTTTTATAACCGGCCGGTTCGTTGATGACGAAGATGCTGTTACCGGGCTTCAGCTTTAATTTCTGCGCGGTGGTGGTAGGCATGGAAATGATTTTGGTAAAGCTATGAAATGAAAAAAAGACGCAGCCCCATGTAAGGCGTGCGTCTTTTTATGCTGTGACGTTCCTGTCAATTGGTCCACGGCAGGAACGAGATTGTCAATCCCTGCGGGACCTGCGTGGTGTAAGGAAGGTTCACGTTTGTCGAGAAGCCGCCCTGGTCGTCGTACGGTGTTCCGTAAGCGAGACCGTTGATGCTGACGTCGGGCTGGTGCAGGTAAGCGGCGTACCAGTTCACGAGCTGTCCCGGCGCATTCATGAGTGCGGACGGCGGCTGTATAGTGCCACCTGTCGTGTGGCCGTTGTCCGTGAAAGTCGTGATACCCGCGGTTACGGATCCGATGTTCAGGAGCGTATCCGGTGTATTGCCACGGTAAATGTTGAATTGCGAAAACGTGGTTTGACCGGTATTCGGGATCGTCAGCGTGACGGTGTTCGTATTCGCCGGACTGAGTGACGAGAACGGTACGGTCACGATATTTCCCGGGACGGTTTCTTTGTTGCTGGTGTCGCCGTTGACGTTCACGCCGGTGATCGCGTAGTAGTAGTTGTTCTGCGTGAGAAATCCTCCCGTTTGCGAAATGGTTGCGGTCAGCGGGAAGAGCGGCGCTTGCGACCAGTACATCGGCGGGATGATGTTCGTCCACGCGCCGTTCACCTTGCGCGGCGTGAGCCCGCGGTTGATGGCCGCATTGATCGGGTTCATGATGTCTTTCACGATTGCCGTCGGTGCGGTGGAAAGCGGCGATGCAGGTTTCGCCACACCGGTATTGTCGGGCATATCGAACACGCCGTCTGCACCGAACACCATCGACGAGCCGGACTCGGAAGGATTGATGAGCCACGAAGGCGGCGGTGGCAGCGTGCTCATGGAAGGAACGGCTGCCGGATCGATGTTCGATGAGAAGAACGGCAGGTAAATGTTCGCGGTTAGTCCAGCGTAATTGTTGCCGTACACGCCCTGTTCTCCCGTCAGTACGAGCGCGGTGTAGGTGTTCCCGTTCACCGTGATGCTTTGCGTGTTGCCCGTCCATTTAGTGGCCACTTCGCCGGCGAGGTCGATCTCGAACGTGTTGGTTTTGTAATACTCGAAGAAATCGTGGAGCGCCGCGGTGAAATACTGGTTGAGCGGTTCGTAATTGTAATTGCTCGCAGGAGGCGTGGCGCTGGTGCCGGTAGCGCCGTTATCGGTGAAGAACGGCAGCAGGATAACCGTTGCTCCTTCGGCGAAAGAAGCATTGCCGTACATCTGTCCCGAGAAGGTAGAGCCGCTCACCGAGGTGTACTGGAAGAGGCTCTGGTTGCCTCCCTGTGAGATCAGCAACGTGCCCGATGCAGGAAGCGATGCCGGCGGCGTCGTGGAGATCGTCACGCTGGTGCTTGAACTGTTGGCGCCTTGAGTGAGTGTCGTGTCGGAATCGAGGCCCGCCGGCGAAACGGGCGTGCTGTTGATGAGCATTGCGCCGCTCATATCGGCATTGCTGCTGCGGTAAATATTGTAAGCCGAAGCATTCGGGTAAGGCATCCAGTTCAGCAGCGCTGCGAAACCCTGGTTCACCGTCACCTGCTGCGGGAGACCTGCCATCGATTCGACCAGCAGTGCCGTAGCTGTAGCGCCGCTTCCTCCTCCTTCGGAGAACGTGACGGTCGGTGCAGCGGTATAACCATAGCCCGGGTGAATGATGTGGATGCCGGTTACTGTTCCGCCCGGGCTGAGCAGCGCAATACCTTTGGCCGGCGCTCCCTTCGCAGGCGCGCTGAACATCACCACAGGCGCCGACGTATAGCCGCTTCCGCCGTTGGTGATCGAGGTCTGGATACGCAACGCGGTAATGGCGTAGTTCAGCGTTTGTCCCATCAGCCCGGCGGCCACAGCGGCGGCGGTGCCACTACCTGGAGGAGCGCTGACGGTGATCGCAGGAGAGGACGTGTAGCCGCTGCCGGTATTCGTTACCGTCACGCTGTTCACCGAACCATTGGCGATCGTGGCGGCAGCAGTAGCGGTAGTCCCGCTCGGCGGCGCAGAAAATGTAAGTGTCGGCGCTGTTGTGTAACCGGTGCCGGCGGTTTGTATGACTATGCTGCCCGGGTTCACGCTGAAGGAGAAGGTGGACGATGACGACTGCACCAGCTGGATCGGGTTGAAACCGCTGATGCCCGCCGGGACTTGCGCAAAGGCCGGCCCGTTATTGACGACGAAGTTGAGATAGTCCTGCGGCGCCGTGATGCGCTCCGCGAAGAGGCTGTACTCCGGTGCGAGCGTCAGGAAAACATTGGGATTGGAGGCGGAAGGCAGTTGCGCGAGGTATTCCGAAAATCCGCTGAACAGTTTCTTGCGCGACTGCAGGAAGCCTACGCCGTTGTTGAAAGGCGCGGGCGGTGCGGAAGAGGCGGCGGGTGCATTGCTCATTTGCGCCGATACCTGGAACGGGAAACCGACCTGGTCGATCGCTGAAACGTCGTAATCGAGAAAGCCGCCGGTGCCGGCCGTAAGCGCGCCGGACAGTCCCCATTCGAACAGCGCGAACGTATCGTAGGGATTGGAGCCGAGTGTGGGAACAACGAGTTCCTGCGCGGCATTCACCACGAGCCCGCTGTTGGCGCCAACGAACAGTACGATCTCACCGCTGAAAATGCTGTTGCCGGAAAGCCCGGGGTTCGGAAGATTGATGACGACATCGAAGCTGCTGGTCGGTGCGAAGCTGCCGGAATTCCCGAACAGGTTCAGCAGCGGCGCCGTAGTGCCGGCGGTAAGCGTGCTGCTGAGTGTCCAGCCCATCGAGAGCGTTACCTGTGTGCCTTTTGCGAAGCTGCCGGTTCCGCCGGAAACACCGCTGAACGTTCCCGTAGAAGCGTCGTAGCCCGTGTAAGTGACGGAAGCCTGCGCGGTGATGTTGTTGTACTGGTCGGTCTGTGTAAGCAGGAGCGATCCTTTTTTAGGAAAGTTGCCGCCGCTGCCCGTCGTGATCGAGCTCGCCGGTAACGTGACCGCGCTGCTGAGTGTTGCGGTGGCCACAATGGAGTTGCCGTCGCTGCCGGTGACGGAAGCGAGATAAACCTGCGGGCCGGTACCACTGCCGCTGTTGCCGAAAATTGCTGCATAAACGCCTTTGGCCGCAATGCTTCCCGGTACGGAGAACGTGATCGGGAATGTGGGAGCGGTTACTGCAGCAGTTGGTGCAATTGTTTTTTTGCCGGAAGCTTTTGTTGAGGTGTCGGGGTTTGCCATAGTAGAAATGTTTTGTGCTGAAAAGTAGTAAATAAAGCACCGGATATAAATAGTTGATGATTCAATACAATAGATGGATGATGTTTGTTTGACAAATCCTGTATTTGTCCTGCTCCTTGAACGTAGTTTTTGTAAAATAAAATTTTCCGGCGGCATGGTGTGAAAGCAACCTTCCGGCGTTGGATGCGGGTTTCGACCGGGGAATTCCGGGAGCGCTACCATTACGAATGCGTATATTTGTCGCTCATTCCTAATCTCTTTTTCCCTTGAAGATCAAGCCGCACAAAGTCGCTGAAATCGCCGCCATCATCAACGCAAAATTCATCGGTGATCCGGAGCATTCCGTTACCGGCCTCAACGAAGTGCACCGCGTCGAGCACGGCGATCTCATGTTCGTCGATCATCCGAAGTATTACGACAAGGCGCTTCAGAGTGCGGCAACGACGATCCTCATCAACAAGGAAGTCGAATGCCCCGGGGGAAAAGCGCTGATCTTCTCCGATGATCCGTTCCGCGATTACAACCGCCTCGTGAATCATTTCCAGCCGGTGAATTATTCGCTGCAGCCTGTCAGCAACACGGCGAAGATTGGTGAAGGCACCGTTCTTCACCCGGGCGTTTATCTCGGCAACAACGTAACCATCGGTAACAACTGCGTGCTCATGCCGGGCGTGGTGGTGTACGACAACTGCGTGATCGGCAACAACGTTCGCATCCACGCGAATACCGTCATCGGCAGCGACGCTTTCTATTACAAAAAACGCGCGGATTATTTCGACAAGATGATTTCCTGCGGACGTGTCGTGATCCATGACGACGTGGAGATCGGCGCGAGCTGCTCCATCGATCGCGGCGTGAGCGCTGACACGATCATCGGCAAAGGCACGAAGCTGGACAACCAGATCCACCTCGGTCACGATACGGTGGTAGGCGAGATGTGCCTGTTCGCCGCCGGCGTTTCCATTGCAGGCGTGACGACCATCGAAGACCGCGTGACATTGTGGGGACGTGTTGCAATCACCAGCGACGTGGTGATCGGCAAAGGAGCTGTGATCCTCGGCAACTCCGCGGTTTCGAAATCGCTTGAAGGCGGCAAGACGTACTTCGGTGCGCCGGCGGAAGAAGCGCGCGGCAAATGGAGAGAGCTGGCTGCATTGCGACAGCTTCCCGAATTGCTTTCCGATCTCAGCAAACTGAGGAAGGGCTGACCCATTTTCCCCAGCTTCCGTTTATCGCCCGTTTTCCGCGCTTGGTCTAAAAAGTGAAAAGACGCCGCAGCAGATCGCCTATATTCGTAATAGATGTCTGCACGCGAAAGAACCATTGAAAGCAAAGGACGTCAGCCCCGCATCAAAGATTTCAAGCTTGGTGCATTGCTGGACGTTACCAAGGCCATTAACAGTAATGTTTCAACGGCCGATATACTCGCCCTTTACGAAAACATTATCCGCGAAAAGCTGAATATCGGCAAGCTGGTGCTGTTCAGCAATGACGGCTCCAACTGGCGCTGCCTGCTCAGCTTCGGCGTATCGGCGGAAACGACGAACATCAACGTCGACAAAGAATTCCAGGGCATCCGCGAGATCTCCACGATCGACATCGAAACGACGAAGACGACGCTGAACAAATCGTTCGAGATCGTTATTCCCGTTTACCATAAAAACCTTCCGCTGGCGTACGTGCTCATCGGCGATCTCAACGAAGACGAGAGCGGCATGAGCGCGGCCATCAAGCACCTGCCGTTCGTGCAGACGCTGACCAACATCATCGTCGTTGCGATCGAGAATAAAAAGCTCTTCAAGGAAAATCTCAAGCGCGCGGCCATGCACCGTGAGCTCGAGCTCGCCTGGGAAGTGCAGCGCATGCTGTTCCCCGAGCATCTTCCGCACAACGAGCACCTCGACATGGACGCGGTTTATCTTCCGCACCAGCAGGTCGGCGGCGACTATTACGATTTCATCCAGATCAACGAGAACGAAGTCGCGATCTGCGTGGCCGACGTTTCCGGCAAAGGCGTTCCTGCCGCGCTGCTGATGTCGAACTTCCAGGCGAACCTGCGCATCCTGCTGCATCACATTCCGAACCTGCCCGACCTCGTGCGCGAGCTCAACGCGAAAGTGACGGCGAATGCAAAAGGCGAAAAATTCATCACGCTCTTCATCGCGAAATACAACACTGTGACGCGCGTGCTGCATTACATCAACGCCGGCCACAACCCGCCGCTCGTGATCGACGACGACGGCGCGAACCTGCTGACGGTCGGTTGCACGGGACTCGGCATGTTCGACGAGCTGGTGAAAGTGCGTGAAGGCATCGTCAACGTGGCGCATGGCGCGCTGCTGCTTTGCTACACGGATGGCCTCGTGGAAACGGCAAATGAGAACGACCAGGATTTCAGCCTGCCGCGCCTCCAGCAGATCGCGCTCGCCAATCGCCACCTGTCGCCGAAAGAACTGAACGCTGTCGTCATCGACGCGGTCAACAAGCACAAAGGCGAACAATCGTACATCGACGATATCGCCCTCGTGACTTGTCGCCTTCTCTGAAAAATTCTTTTTAGAAAAACGCCGGGTGAATTCGCCCGGCGTTTTTGTTTTTAGTCGTGCAGGTGATACGCCTGCTTCACCGCGTTGTAATCGTTCAGGTTCACATTCGGATTTGCCTGCCGTGAAGAGGCAGGAATGGCGACCAGCCGAACGGTGAGTGCGTTGTTCAATGCGGAAGCGCCGGGCGAGCCGGTATTGTCGTAGCCTTCGAAGGAAATGCTCACCGCGCCGACAGCCACGTCGAGGTTCATCGAATAGCTGTAGCCGGTTCCTGCTTCGGAATACGGAAGTGCCGTCCAGTTTGTCGTCGTATTATCATGGTAATACACCATCACCACGCCGCGGTCTTTGACGTCCTGCGTGATGGTCGGCCAGGTAACCGTGCTCGAATAAAGGAAGTCGGTGCCGTCGTCGTACAGGCTCGACCAGTTCGAAAGCACGACCGTATTCGAAGAGACAACGTTCGCATTGCCGTCTTTACCGGCGGGGCCCTGCGGACCTTCTTTCTTGCAGGAAGCGATGAGCAGCAGGACGGACAATGACGCGAGCGGAAGCAATTTGTTTTTCATAAGATGATTTTGGGTTTGATTGCGTCAAAACTCCGGCAACCGTTTTCCTTTTGAAAAGAAACTTTCCCAAAGCCGTTTTTTCTTTTCCGCAAACGCACAGAATTTGGTTTTGTAAAACTTTCCTACCTTTACCGACCAAACGGTCTGTTTTTAAATGAGCGATTCCAGGGAACATATTCTCGACACTGCCGCCCGGCTTTTCATGCAGAAGAGCTACAAGGACGTCACGATGAAAGAGATCGTGGATCAAACCGGGATGAGCAAGGGTGCGGTGTATCACCATTTCACCAGCAAGGAAGAATTGTTCGGTGAAATCGTCGACCATTATTTCCTCAAGGCGATGCAGGTGCCGTTCCACCAGCTGCCGCAGGATTCGCTCAAGTCGTTTTATGACGGACTGCTGAAGATCATGTCCAAAGCCTTCCGCGACCACATGGCGAAGATCGTGGAGGTCGGTGGCACGAGCTTCAACTATTACATGCTGATGTTCGATGCGCTCAAGCTGTATCCCGGCTTCCGCGAGAAGATCATGAAGCACAACGACGAAGAATTGAAAGCCTGGACGGGCATCGTGCGCAAAGCGAAAGCCAGCGGCGAGGTCCGCTCGAAAATGAGTGACAAGCAGATCGCGCGGTTGTTCATTTTCATTACCGACGGCATCGGCATGCGCCTGATCATGGAAGGTAAACCGGAGAAAGTGACCCGCGAGATCCTGGCGCTTTGGGACGAATTATACAGCGAGCTCTGCCGCTAAAAATTTTTTACCGTAAAACAGACCAAACGGTCGGTCTGTTTTACGAATAAATGAAAGTGACCGGTAAAATGCAATGCATATGAAAAATGAAAAACAAAAACCGGGATTGATCGTCACCGGCCTCGTGCTGGGGCTGCTGCTGTCTTCGCTCGACCAGACGATCCTTTCCACCGCCATGCCGACGGTGATCCGCAATTTAGGCGGGCTTTCGCTGTACAGCTGGGCGTTCACGATGTACATGCTGAC
>CAMLEF010000212.1 GCA_946478675.1 uncultured Flavobacteriales bacterium
TACGCATGCATGAATTCCCGAAGAGAAAACCCAATGACCGAATGCAATGTCCGAATGACCATTTTCCGCAAATGATTCGTCAATTCCTGCAAAGCATTTCCGGTGCGGCGCCGGGCGGTTCGGGGTATCTTTACGTGCCCACAAATTCCACTCCACCCATGAAGCATTGGAAATTTCTCTTTGCAGCCGCGCTGCTGATCATCGGCGTTAAAACCCTTTCCGCCAACAACGGCGACACGACCACGGTGCGCTCCCACAACGCCACGCACTGGAGCTGGTACGGCTCGGCCGACAACTGGGCGGTGTTCCCGGATACGACACATCATTACCGCAAGATCACGCTGAAATACAAACTCGGTTGCCCGAGCGGCGGCTGCAGCGCGTGGGACTACACCACGCAGATCATCATTCTCCGCCACACCGGACGCTGGGACTCCACCCTCACCCACCCGCCGCATTTCACCGTCGACGGCAACGCGCTGGACTCCGTCTTCTTCAACACCGGCGCGACGTACACGCATTTCTTCGACACGGCCAGCAGCGCCACCGATTCCACGATCAACACGCAAATGCAGATCATCGTTTTCGGCGACAGCTTAAACCCGACGACGCCGACCGACACGCTGCTCGTTTATCCCGGCAATTATTACAATTACGTTTACGATAACGCCGGCAACATTACCGATTCCACCTGGGTCGGCTCCGATTCGCTCTGGCACAACGGACAATGGAATTTGTACACGCCGTTCGAGATCATCGATCCGATTGAAGTGGGACGCTACATCACGCCGTACGGCGGGAACCTCACTGCATCGTTCAGCAACACCTGGGAATTCGACGTCACGGATTACGCGCCGCTGCTGCACGATTCGGTGGAAGTGCGTGCGTTTTACAGCGGCTGGTCCGACGGCTTCACGATCACGCTCGACTGGGAAATGATCGAAGGCACTCCTCCCCGCACGCCTCTGCGCGTCGACAATCTCTGGACCGGCTATTTCCCATACGGCGATCCGAACAACACGATTGAGAATTACCTCGTGCCGCGCAGCATGTACATCGCGTCGAATGAAACGATGAGCGAAGTAAAAGTCGACATCACGGGCCACGGCTTCGGCGGTAACGAAGACTGCGCGGAATTCTGCCCGAAGAATCTGTACCTCAAATCCGACAACACGCTGCGTTACCAGAAGCTCGTGTGGCGCGACAACTGCGGCATGAATTCGCATTATCCGCAGCCGGGCACGTGGCTGTACGATCGCGCAAACTGGTGCCCGGGTGATCGCGTGTACCCGTATCATTTCGAGCTGACGCCGTTCGTGACGCCGGGCGATTCCGTGCTCATCGACATGGATATGCAATCGTTCGTGAACGTCGGCAACAGCAACACGGGCTACCAGGTCGACGGGCAGCTGATCACGTATTCGCAGCCGAACTTCACGCTCGATGCGGAGCTCGTTTCGATCGTGGCGCCCAACAGCAATTACAACACGAAACGTTTCAACCCGATCTGCAACAGCCCGATCATCATCATCCGCAACACGGGCGCAACGCCGCTCACGAGCCTCACGGTAACATACGGCGTAACCGGCGCCGCCACGAGCAGCTACACCTGGAACGGCAATCTGAACTTCCTCGAAAGCGATACGGTGTACCTGCCGACGCTGAACTGGTTCGGCACCTCGCCGGAATTCACCGCCACGATCAGCAACCCGAACGGCAGCGCGGACCAGTACGCCGACAACAACTCGCTGACGGTTCCGTACGTGGCGCCTGTCGAATACCAGGGCGATCTCATCTTCGAATGCAAAACGAACAACGCCGGCTGGGAAACGTCGTATCAACTGACCGACGCTTCCGGCAACGTGATCTTCAGCCGCAGCAATCTTGCCGGCGCGACGATCTATCGTGATACCGTACATCTTGCGCAAGGCTGTTATTCGTTCCGCATGATCGACTCCGGCAAAGACGGACTGTATTTCTGGGCGAACAATTCCGGCAGCGGTTACATGCGCATCAAGAAGATCAACGGCAACCTGCTCAAGAATTACGGCAACGATTTCGGCACGGAGATCTACCAGGAATTCACCGTCGGCTACAACATCGGTATGGAAGAAACCGCGTCGCCGGAAATGATGGAAGTATATCCGAACCCGACCAGCGGCCAGCTCACCGTCGATTTCGAAACCGCCGCGCCTGAAGCAGAGCTAGTGGTGCTGGATTACACCGGCCGCATCGTCAGCGATAAAAAGATTGAAACCGGCGGCACGCTGAATTCGGTGAACGTGGACCTTTCCGGCAATGCGCCGGGACTGTACATCGTGCAGCTGCGTACGCAGGAAGGCGTGATGATGAAGCGCATCGTATTGCAGTAAAAGAATAGAAGATAAAAAGCAGACCTCGAAGGTTTCGGAAACCTTCGAAGTCTGCTTTTTATATTTGATCGTTTACGAAATCGTTACCGAAAACCAATACACCGACAGCAGCATCGCGACCACGTTAATGATCATTCCCACGATCATAAACTTCCGGTTCGGATTGTTGTTGGCGCGCGCGATGAAGAAACCAATCACGCAGAACAGCAGGCACGGAACGGCGAAATAGATCGCGAGACAACCCACGAGGCTCATCAACGCCATGCTGCTGAAAAACGGCACAAGATCGAACAGGAGCGCAATGCAGCCGATCACCAATCCGCCGAGAGCGATCTGCTTTCCTTTTTGCGTGACCGGTTTTTCTTCCGTCATGGAACGAGGCCTGTTGAATGCGGCGTAAAAGTATTTATAAAATCAGAGTTGCGTGTTGCGCGGTTCGGGTGCGCGGGACTGCGGAGCTTTTACAAAATAAAAATCCCCTCCCGGAATGGGAAGGGACTTTATATCGGATAATGCTCCCGATTAGTGCATCATCGAGGTGTCGAGTTTCATGGTATCCAGCATGTTTTTCATGCCTTCACCCATCTCAACAGCTGCGCTTGCGAAAGCGTAAGCCTGGTAACCAGCGATGCCGACAGCAACGAGGTTCAGGATGATACCCGTGATGATCATGCCTTTGTTCGGGTTGTTACCGCTGCGAGCCATGAAGAAAGCGATGACAGACAGGATGAGGCCCGGGACGCCGAGGTACAGCGCTGCGATTCCGAAGAACGGAATGAGCGAGAAAATAAGCGCCAGGATACCGATGATCATACCGGCGAGACCGAGGCCTTTACCTTTGGTCGAGGGAGCTGAAGTTTGTTCCATTGTAGATTGATTTAGTGGTTTTGGTTTCTTGACGCAAAAATTGCCTAAAAGCCCCGGTTTTCAAATAGCGGGATTTCAATTTTATTAACAAATACTAATGACTATAAACCAGCAGTTTAACCCTTTTTTCAATAGGGTTTCCCGCTCCAGCGCGCCCAGGCGGCCTTCTGCGCATCGTTCGGCGAGCTGATCCGGCGCACTTTCGGGTTGCGGTACCAGCCTTTTCCGTCCGACTCCAACTTGAGGTTTTTCAGGCGTCCGCCAGAAGCGACGACCAGCTCCACGGAAGTTCCGTCAAAATAACGCAGCCATTCCGCGAGGTCCGCTTTCAATTGCATGCCGTTCACGCCGATGATCTCATCTCCGATGGTAAGTCCGCCCTTTTCTGCGGGCGAAGCGTGGTAGATCTCCGTCACTTTCGTCACGCCGCCGGGTTCTGCCACTTTAAAGCCGAACAAATGCTCGTGCGGACGGCGCGAATTCACGAAGTCGAGCTCGCACCCGATGTAGCCCAGCGCTTCCTGCAGGATCGGCGTGTAATCGTTCGCTTTGTAGAAATAGTTGTTCCAGTAATAGCTGAAATCGGCGCCGCTCTCCTCCTCTACCAATCGCTTGTAATCGGCTTCCGTAAAGCCCTTGCCTTTCAGCGCAAACTCCGTCCACAAACGGCGCATCACGTGATCGAGCGTCTTGATGTTTTCCGTCTGGCTGCGGATGAAAATATCCGTCACGAACGCCAGCAAACAACCTTCGTGGTAAATGGAAGTTTTGCGATGCGGCGCGCCGGCCACGTAACCGTCGAGCCAGGTATCGAAAGAAGCGTCGGCTACCGAAAGGAAATGCCGCGCGTGCGTTTCGAAATGTTTGTCGAGGCGCTCGTCGAACGTCGGCCAGAATTCTTCTTCGGTCCAAACGCCGGAACGGAACAGCAGGTAATCGCCGTAATACGTCGTTACGCCTTCGCAGACGTAACCGAGCCGCGAATAATTTTCTTTCGTGAAATCGTACGGCAGCATTTCCGCCGGGCGGATCGCTTTGATGTTCCAGGCATGAAACAGCTCGTGGCAGCTTACGCCGAGGAAATCGTTGTACACGTCGTCCATCAGCTTATGCGAAGGACCGAGCGCAATGACCGTCGAAGCCGTGTGCTCTACGCCGTGATAAAAACGTTGCGGCAGTATTTGGAAAAGGAAATGATATTCTTCCGCAGGGAAACTGCCGAAGAGCGCCATCTGCTCGCTGATGAAAATGAAAAAGTCGGAAATGATGCGCGGCCATTCCGGCTTGCATTCGCCCTGGAACCAAAGATGAAATTCGATGCCGTCGAGCACGAACATGTTGTGCTTCATCGACGGGCTCGCAATGAACGGGCTGTCGGCGAGCTTGTCGAAATCCGGCGACAGCAGCACGTTTCTTCCCTCCTTCTTCAGCGCGCAGGCCACTTTCCAGCTTTCCGGGATGCGCAGCTCCACGCGGCACGGCTCTTCGATGCGGCCGGGCACATACGCCAGGCAATTCACCGGGTTCACATACAGCTGCGATTCGTCGAGAAAGGTCGATCCGGCGTTGAGGTCGGCGGCGAAATATTCGTAACGCACTTTCACGGAGGAAGTGCCTTTGCAATGCACTTTCCAGAGATCTTTCGTCACTTTCTCCGACTTCAACTCGCGGCCGTCTTCATCATACGCATGAAAATCGCGCACGTTCTTCGCGAAATTGCCGAGCTCATAACGGCCCGGTCGCCAGGAAGGAAGCTGGATTTGAATCTCTGCCTGCGCTACGTCGGAAACGAGCGCTTCAATTTGCAGGTAACGCGAATTCGGATGCGTGAAAGAAAGCGTATACTTCATAAAATTCAAAAGTGATTCAAAATTCAAAATTCAACTATTCTTTACGGGAAGCTTCCTCTTTAAAGAATAGTTGAATTCTTGAATTTTTGAATTTTTCATTAGCAGACTTTGAAGATCCAATGATGCGGATCGGGCGTGCGGCCGCGGCGGAGATTGTCGAGCTCCTTGTTCACGCGGCGTGAGAAGGATTTTTCCGTGAGCGGCGGCAGCTCGTAATCGACGCCTTCGTAACCGATGTGCGAAATGTGCGCGATCGTTGCTGCAGTTCCCGTGCCGAACGCTTCGGAAAGCTGCCCGCGTTTCATCGCATTGGACACTTCTTCCATCGACACGCGACGCTCTTCCACTTTCATGCCCCAGTCGCGGGCGATCGTCAGCACGCTGTCGCGCGTGATGCCGGCGAGGATCGTATCGCTCAGGTTCGGCGTGATCAGCGTATCGTTGATGACGAACATGAGGTTCATCGTTCCCGATTCCTCGACGTATTTATGCTCGCGGCCGTCGGTCCAGATGATTTGGTCGTAGCCGTCTTTTTTCGCCAGCGCAGAAGGATAGAGCGAACGGCCGTAATTGCCGGAAGCTTTTACGAAGCCCACGCCGCCTTCCACCGCACGGAAGAACGTCTTCTCCACTTTCACACGCAGCGGGTGATCGTAATACGCGCCCACCGGCGAAGCGATGATGAGGAACATATAGGAATCGGACGGTTTTACGCCGATGTAATCGTCAGTAGCAATGAGGAACGGACGCACGTACAGCGAACGGCCGTCGCCTGCGGGCACCCAGTTCTGGTCGAGGCGCAGCAGCTCCACGAGCCCTTCCATGAACACATCTTCCGGCACGTCGGGCATGGCCATGCGGTGCGCGGATTTGTTCAGGCGCTTCTGGTTCTCCAGCGGACGAAACAGCAGCACCTCGCCATTGTCGGAGCGGTACGCTTTCATGCCTTCGAAGATCGCCTGGCCGTAATGCATCATCGAGCTCGCCGGGCTCAGGCTCAAATCGCCGTAAGGAACGATGCGTGATTTTCCCCACTTGCCGTCGTGGTATTCTGCGATAAACATGTGATCGGAGAACACTTTTCCGAACGGGAGATTGTTGATGTCGAGACCGGGCAGGCGCGATTCCTGTGTTTTCTGCACATCAATGGTAAACGTTGCGCTATTCATAAACTTTCGGAGGGTTTTAAACGGGTCTGTTCCGGACAAATATGCCAATAATATTCAGGAAAACCGGCCACAGGACACGTTTTGTAAGGAAAGCGGGGTTAGGGAAATTGGTTAATTTTAAACGATGAAACGATTCGTCGTGTATACGATGCTTGCCGCCGCAATGTTGCTTTCCGCCTGCCACAGCCGGAAATCATCGACGAACTGCCATTGCGGAGACTGGAGCTATTCGGGGAAATCCGGTCATTCGGACAGTCGTTCATTCGGTCGTTAATACGTTCCGGATCTTTTTCCCAATGAACGAATTTCCGAATGCCCGAATGAACGAATTACCGAATGCCCGACCGATTATCTTTGCCCAAACCTTTTTATGAAAAAGATCATCACCTCCCAGCACGCTCCCGCGCCCATCGGCCCTTACAGCCACGCGGTGCTCCACGGCAATATGCTTTTCGTTTCCGGCCAGGTCGGCAAACATCCGCAAACCGGTGAAATTCCCGCAGGCGTCGACGCGCAGGCCCGCCAGGTCATGTCGAACATCGGCGGCATTCTTACGGAAGCCGGAATGGATTTTTCCAATGTCGTCAAGACCACCATCTTCCTGAAAGACCTCAACGATTTCGCAAAAGTGAACGAGATCTACGGCTCGCATTTCAAAGGCAATTATCCCGCCCGCGAAACCGTAGAAGTTTCCCGCCTGCCGCTCGACGTGCTGGTGGAAATCTCCGTCATCTGTATGAAATAGTATTGCGTATTGAGTAGTTAGTATTGAGTAACCGCGGTTCAATAGGAATACCGGGCCATTCTCAATACTGTTTCTCAATACCCAATACTCATTACTCAATACTCACTCCCCATGTGCGGCATAGCCGGTGCGATCGCATTTTCCGAAGCAGGGAAAAAGTATCCCGACAGGATCGGTGATGCGGTGGCGGCGTTACGGCATCGCGGGCCGGACGGTGAAGGGATTTTTCGTGATGAAAACGTAGCGCTCGGTCACACGCGGCTGGCGATCATCGATACTTCCGATAATGCTGCGCAGCCGTTCACTTCTGCTGACGGGCGCTATACAATCGTTTTCAACGGCGAAATTTTCAATTACCGTGAATTGCGCGCGGAGATGGAAAAGGAAGGTGTGAAATTCCGGACGCAAAGCGATACGGAAGTATTACTCGCGCTGTTTGCTAAAGAAGGGAAAGACTGTCTTCCGAAGCTGAACGGATTTTTCGCTTTTGCTGTTTATGATAAGAATGACGGCTCGCTTTTTCTTGCGAGAGACCGATACGGAGAAAAACCGTTGTATTGGATGAGCGCCGGCAACAATTCTTTCTGTTTTGCTTCCGAACCTGCGGCGTTGCTGGCCTTTGGAATGCCTTCTCCCCCGCTCAATCGCGCTGCGCTCACGGCGTATCTCCACCTCAATTACGTGCCGGAAAACGTTCTTTCGCAAACCATGTTCGGAGGCATGCGCGAATTGAATGCCGGTAATTTTCTCGTCTTCCCCAATCCGGATCTCATTATCCGTGAGCCGTATTACAAATTGCCGTCCGCCACTCTTCCGGTTTCGTACGATGCTGCGCAAAAGCAGCTGCGCGAAAAGCTGGAAAAAGCGGTGGAACGACGATTGGTTGCGGATGTTCCGCTCGGCGCTTTTCTCAGCGGCGGTCTCGATTCCTCGATCATTTCCGCATTAGCAGTAAAGCAGAAAGCCAGTATCGATACGTTCTCCATCGGTTTTGCCGACGAGCCGTTTTTTGACGAAACGGAATA